>NZ_CAISIQ010000318.1 GCF_903885465.1 uncultured Nevskia sp. | reverse complement strand
CTGCAGAAACTGATCGAAACCGGTGCACCCGCGGCCACTGCAGCCGCGAAGTAGGGCAGGAGCGATGGTTTAGAATCGCGGCCTTCCAAGGATTCGCCGCGCACTCGCCATGTCTGTCACCACCCGTTTCGCTCCGTCCCCGACCGGCTTTCTGCACATCGGCGGCGCGCGCACCGCGCTGTTCTCCTATCTGTACGCGAAGCGCGATAACGGAAAATTTCTGCTGCGTATCGAGGACACCGATCGCGAGCGCTCGACCCAGGAAGCGGTCGACGCGATCTTCGAAGGCATGGCCTGGCTCGGCCTGAACGGCGACAACGCCGAACCGATCTACCAGACCCAGCGTTTCGATCGCTACAAGGAAGTGATCGCCCAGATGCTGGTCGAGGGCACGGCCTACCACTGCTATGCCAGCAAGGAAGAGCTCGACGCGCTGCGTGCCGAGCAGATGGCCAACAAGCAGAAGCCGCGCTATGACGGCCGCTGGCGCCCGGAAACCGGCAAGGTATTGCCAGCGCCGCCGGTGGGCGTCGCGCCGGTGGTTCGCTTCCGCAATCCGACCGAAGGCGAAGTCGTCCTCGATGATCTGATCAAGGGCAGGATCGTGTTCGCCAGCGACGAGCTGGACGATCTGATCATCGCCCGTGGTGATGGCACGCCTACCTACAATTTCTGCGTCGTCGTCGATGACTGGGACATGGGCGTCACCCACGTCATTCGTGGCGATGACCACGTCAACAACACGCCGCGCCAGATCAACATCCTGCGCGCGCTCGGCGCCACGCCGCCGGCCTACGCCCATGTCTCGATGATCCTCGGCAGCGACGGCGCCAAGCTGTCGAAGCGCCACGGCGCGCTCGGCGTCATGGAATACAGGGCGATGGGTTTCCTGCCGGAAGCGCTGCTGAACTACCTGGTTCGCCTCGGTTGGAGCCACGGCGATCAGGAGCTGTTCACCCGCGAGGAAATGATCGCCAAGTTCGATTTCGACCATGTTTCGGCTAGCCCGGGCCGCTTCGACATGGAGAAGGCCTGGTGGGTCAATCACCAGTACCTGAAGAGCGTCGATCCGGCGGTCGTGGTTCCGGAATTCATCTGGCATCTGGAGAGGATCGGCGTCGATGTCGCCGCCGGTCCGAGCCTGACTGCAGTCATCGAGCAGCAGCGCGAACGCTGCCGTTCGCTGGTCGAGATGGCGGAGAAGTCGAAGTTCTTCTTCGCCGACCTCGATGGCTACAACGAGAAGGACGCCGCCAAGCACTTCAACGCCGACTCGCTGGCGCTGCTCGGCGAACTGCGCACCCAGCTGGAAGCGCTGCCGGAATGGACCACCGAAGCGCTGCACGCGGCAGTCAACGGCTTTGCCGAAGCCAAGGGTCTGGGTCTCGGCAAGATCGCCCAGCCGATCCGGGTCGCCGTCTGCGGCATGGCGGTGTCGCCGCCGATCGATGCGACGCTGTTCCTGCTCGGCCGCGAGCGGACGCTGGCGCGGCTGGCCGCCGCCGTCGCCCGCGCCTGAATCTGCTGCCGCTCTTTACTGAATAACGGAACATCGAACATGTCCATCTCCATCACCTTCCCCGACGGCAACGTCAAAGCCTTTGACGTCCCGCCGACCGGCCTGTCGATCGCTACCGGCATTTCGCCGGGCCTGGCCAAGAAAGCCGTCGTCGTCAGAGTCAACGGCGAGTTGTGGGACCTGAACCGGCCGATCGATCGCGATGCCGCGTTCGAGATCGTCACCCGCGACAAGCCCGAAGCGCTCGAAGTGATCCGCCACGACGCCGCCCACGTGCTGGCGCAAGCCGTGCAGGAGCTGTTTCCCGGCACCCAGATCACCTTCGGGCCATCGACCGAATATGGCTTCTATTACGACTTCGCCCGCCCGGAGCCGTTTACCGAGGCCGATCTGGCGACCATCGAGCAGCGGATGCGCAACATCGTCAAGCGCGATCTGCCGATCGTCCGCGAGGTGTGGTCGCATGAAGATGCGGTCAAGCATTTCGAGAAGGCCGGTGAAAGCTTCAAGGCCGAATGGATTCGCGACGGCATCAAGGCCGATGAAGAGCTGACCATCTACAAGCAGGGCGATGCCTGGCTGGACATGTGCCTGGGCCCGCATCTGCCGTCGACCGGCAAGCTCGGCACCGCATTCAAGCTGACTCGCGTGTCCGGCGCTTACTGGCGTGGTGATGCGAACAACGCCCAGCTGCAGCGCATCTACGGCCTGGCGTTCGCCAACGACGCCGATCTCGAAGCCCATCTGAAGATGGTCGAGGAAGCCGAGAAGCGCGATCACCGCAAGCTCGGCAAGCAGCTCGATCTCTACCACCAGCAGGAAGAAGCGCCGGGCATGGTGTTCTGGCATCCGAAGGGCTGGGCGATCTGGCAGGCGGTGGAGCAGTACGTGCGCAAGGTCTACAAGGCCGGCGGTTATCAGGAAGTGCGCGGCCCGCAGATCATGGACGTCAGCCTGTGGAAGAAGAGCGGTCACTGGGATAACTACCAGGACAACATGTTCTTCACCGAAAGCGAGAAGCGCACCTACGCGATCAAGCCGATGAACTGCCCGGGCCACGTGCAGATCTTCAATGCCGGCCTGCGCAGCTATCGCGATCTGCCGGTGCGCTACGCCGAGTTCGGCGGCTGCCATCGCAATGAGCCGAGCGGTGCGCTGCACGGCATCATGCGGGTGCGCGCCTTCACCCAGGACGACGGCCACATCTTCTGCACCGAAGCGCAGATCGAACCGGAAGTGACCGCGTTCCACCAGCAGGCGATGCAGGTCTACGCGGACTTCGGGTTCACCAATCTCGACGTCAAGCTGGCCTTGCGTCCGGACAAGCGCCTGGGCGATGACGCGACCTGGGATCGTGCCGAAGATGCGCTGCGCTCGGCGCTGCGCGCCGCCGGTGTCGCTAGCTGGACCGAGCTGCCGGGCGAGGGCGCGTTCTACGGCCCGAAGATCGAATATCACCTGAAGGATTCGATCGGCCGCGCCTGGCAGGTTGGCACCATGCAGGTCGATTTCATGATGCCGGAGCGCTTGGGTGCGACCTATGTCGACGAGAACTCCGCGCGCCAGCATCCAGTGATGCTGCATCGGGCGATCGTCGGTTCGATGGAGCGCTTCATCGGCATCCTGATCGAGCATCACGCCGGCGCGCTGCCGTACTGGCTGGCGCCAGTGCAGGCCGTGGTCACGCCGATCGTGTCGGACGCCGACGCCTACGCAACCGAAGTCGCCGCGGAGCTTTCCAAGCTTGACGTCCGCGTGCAGACCGATCTGCGCAATGAAAAGATCAACTACAAGATCCGCGAGCACTCGCTGCAGAAAGTGCCTGTAATCATCGTAGTCGGCCGCAAGGAAGCCGAAGAGCGCACGGTTACCCTGCGTCGCCTTGGCTCCGAGCGTCAGGAGACCTTGTCGCTGGCCGATGCGCTATTGCAGTTGCAGACCGCCTGAGTTCGCCCATGCGCCTGATCCGTCTTGCTGTCGCCGGTGTGCTGCTGATCTCTGCGTCCGCGTTCGCCGCCGAGGCGGCGCCCTACACGCTGCTCAAGGGCGAGTGGGAGCAGGGCGGTTTGCTGATCGGCAAGGCGGCGCCGGGCAGCAAGCTGAGCTTCGAAGGCCAGAGCTTGAAGCTCAGCGACGATGGCCGCTTCGTGATCGGCCTCGATCGCGATGCCAAGCCTGAAGTCGAACTGCGGATCACCCCGCCCGGCGGCGTTGCCATCGTCGAGACGCATGACGTCGCCAAGCGCGAATGGGACGTGCAGGCGCTGACCGGCATCGAGCCGAAGTTCGTCGATCCGCCAGCCAAGGTGCAGAAACGCATCGCCGCCGAGCAGGTGATCATCAAACGCGCCCGGACCCGCGATACCGCGATCGACGATTTCGCCACGCCATTCATCTGGCCGGCGAAGGGCCGCATCAGCGGTGTCTTCGGCAGCCAGCGCGTGCTCAATGGCAAGCCGAAGTCGCCGCATTACGGCGTCGACGTTGCGGTGCCGGTCGGCACGCCGCTGGTCGCCGCGGCGGGCGGCATCGTCAGCCTCGCCGAGCCGGATCTGTACTTCACCGGCGGCACTGTCTTCATCGACCACGGCCACGGCCTGCAGTCGGTGATGGTCCACATGTCGCGGCTCGATGTGAAGGTTGGCGATCGTGTCGAGCAGGGCCAGCAGGTCGGCCTGAGCGGCGCCACCGGCCGGGTCACCGGCCCGCATCTGCACTGGGGCCTGTACTGGTTCGAGCAGAAGGTGGACGCCCAGAAGCACACCGGGCCGATGCCGGCGAACTAGGTTGCTCGGCTGCGCAGTTCGGCCAGTTCCGCTTCGAGCTTGGCAATCCGCTCGTACAAAGGTTCGACGGCACCGCGCAGCTGCGTCTCCGTGTAGCGCGGCGTGATGTGCTGCGAGCAGTTCCAGTCGTAGGCTTCAACCGCAATCATGGCGATCCGCTCCATCGCCGCGCGATACGGATAAGGCCGCAGCGCCGCTACCAGCGCTTCGTCGGCCTCGGCCACATCGACCAGCCTCATCCGGCCAAGAATCTTCAGCCGGCGGCGGTTCTGGTAGTCGACCAGAAACAGCGCCACGCGATCATTGCCCGCCAGGTTGCCAGCCGAGATGTATTGGCGGTTTCCGCGGAAATCCGCGTAGGCGAGGCGTTTGGCATCGAGCACTTTCAGGAAGCCGGCCGGACCGCCGCGATGCTGCAGATATGGCCAGCCAGTTGCCGATACGCTGGCCTGATAGAAGCTGTCGCGCCGCGCGATGAAATTCGCTTCGGTTTCGCTGAGCCTGTCGAATGGCCCGTTATCGTCGCGATAGCGGGCCATGTCTTCTGCCGCACCGTAGTGCGTCTGCATCGCCAGCACGTCGGGTGTGAACGTCAGTTCGGCGTAGCGGTGAGGCATGGCGATGTCCTGTGAGGGCTTGCGACGAGATTGTCATCACCCTGCCTTAATCTGAAAACTCACGACTTGATTCTGGAGCAAGCCATGCAATTCGATCATCGGACCGGCCGCTGGCGCCGACGCAGCCAAAACCTCGACCGCCGCAGTGTGTTGCGCGGTGGTCTGCTGGGTTTGGGACTGGTCGCGGTCGGCGGTGGCCTTGCGAGCTGCCAGGGTGGCGGTTCAGCCGATGGCGGCACCCGTGGTGATGGCGTTGGCGGACGTGGTGCGCTGGCCGATCTCGGCCCCTTGTCGACGACGCCGGACGCCAATGATCTATTGCTGCCGGCTGGCTTCACCGCCCGCGTCATCGGCCGCGCCGGCGAAGTCGTTCCCGGCACCAATTTCCGCTGGCATACCGATCCGGACGGTGCCGCTGTATTCGCCAAACCGGACGGCGGCTGGGTCTATGTTTCGAATCGCGAGCATCTGCCGGGCGGCGTCAACGCGATCGCCTTCAACGCCCAGGGCGCGATCGAACGCGCCTACGAAATCCTGCCCGGCGCGCTCAGCCGCACCAATTGCGGCGGTGGCGTGACGCCGTGGCAGACCTGGTTCAGCGGTGAGGAATTCGATCGTGGCCTGATCTGGGAATGCGATCCCTTCGGCGTCGCCGAGCCGCAGAGCTGGCCGCTGCTCGGTCGCTTCAAGCATGAAGCGGCGACGGTCGATCCCGCCTCGAACATCGTCTATCTGACCGAGGACGAACCGACGGGCCGCTTCTACCGCTTCGTGCCGGATGCCCCGAATGTCGGCGGCCGCGCCGATCTGAGCCGTGGCCGGCTGCAGGCGCTGCGCATCCTGGCTGATGCAACGGTGGTCAACACGCCCGGGCAGGGCAGCCACTACAAGATCGACTGGCTCGACATCGCCGAGCCGAATCCGCGACTGGGCTTGCTGTCAACGGCCGTGCCGACCCGCAACCAGCAGCCGGACAGCTTTGCGTTCAACGGCGGCGAAGGCATCTGGCAGCAGCGCGGCGTCGTCTACTTCTCGACCAAGGGCGATCGCCGGGTCTGGGCGCTCGATGTCGCTGCGCAAAGCCTGCAGGTGATCTACGACGATGCCGCGTTCGCCACGCCGCCGCTGACCAGCGTCGACAATCTGGTGATGACGCCGGGTGGCGACGTGATCGTTTCCGAGGATCAGAACAGCGAACAGATGGCCGTCGCGATCCGGCCGGATGGCCGTTTCCAGCCGCTGGTGCAGCTCGGGCCGAAGCACGTCGGCTCCGAAGTCACCGGCCCGGCGTTCTCGCCGGATGGCCGTTTCTTCTACTTCAGCTCGCAGCGCGGTACCAGCAATCTGGTCGGCACCGACGGCGTGACCTATGCGGTCGAAGGGCCGTGGTGGACGGCCTGAGCTGATCGATTCGGGCGACGAGACGAAACCCGCGCCCAGCAAAAAGGCGGAGCCGCTTTCGCGGCTCCGCCCAGTCTTCGAAGTGCTGCGGTGCTGCGATCGACTTACGGCGCCACTTCGTCGTTTTCGCGGAAGTTCACGGCGCTGCAGTCGGCGATCATGTTGCGGAACACCAGGTGCGGGCCGCCGGTCGTCGAGGAACCGCCCGCTTCGTTGACACGGTTGAAGGTGTTCTCGACGACGTTGTTGCCGTCGTTGTCATCGAGGTCGATGCAGCCGAACGGGAAGTCGCCGGTGATGATGGTGTTGTTGATCGAGAAGCGCATACCTTCGCGGGCCAGCATGCCGAGGCGGTCACCGGCAGCCGGCGACGGACGAGCCGCCGGACCGAGCACCGTGATGTTGGCGAGCAGCGGAAAGGTGACCGGGGTACGGGCAAAGCGGCCATCCATCTCGAAGCCCGAGTTCGGCAGATCGTTTTCCTGGATCACCAGCGCGAACTGCACGCCGCCGGTGAAGCCATTGTCGAGATCGATCGAGTCGTCCTGCGCGCCGGTGAACACCATGTGGGTCGCGAAGGCGTTGCCGCCGAAGAACTCGATGCCGTCATCGTTCGAGCGGTGCACCTGCACGTAGTCGATCGAGGTGCCACGGCCGACGCCGCCCGCGGTGATGCCCTGCAGTTCGTTGCCTTCGGCGATGATCGAGCCGGTGGCGCGAACGATCACGTAGCGAAGGGAGCCCGAGCTGTCGTTCGGCGAGTTGCCGCCATAACGGCCGACATTGCCTTCGATCAGCACGT
>NZ_CAISIQ010000317.1 GCF_903885465.1 uncultured Nevskia sp. | reverse complement strand
TGGCCGAACTGCTGGCCGACTATCTGCGCCACGAGTCCTACAGCGTCGAAACCGTGCACGACGGCGCTGCCGCGCTGGCCCGGCTCGGCGCGTCCGGTCCGCGGCCGGATCTGCTGATCCTCGATGTGATGATGCCCGGCCTCGATGGCCTGGAGACCCTGCGCGAGCTGCGTCGCAAGCACCCGCTGCCGGTGATCATGCTGTCAGCACGCGGCGAGCCGGTGGACCGGGTCATCGGCCTCGAACTCGGTGCCGATGACTACCTTGCCAAGCCCTGCCTGCCGCGCGAGCTGTTGGCTCGCGTTCGCGCACGGCTGCGCGCGCCGGCAACCGCGACAGCCGACACCCTCGAGCTCGGCAGTCTGCGCATCGAAACGCTGACCCGCACGGCGCTGCTGCACGGCCAGCCGCTGGAGCTGACCGGCGCCGAGTTCTCGCTGTTGATGGCCTTGGCGACGCGGCCCGGCCAGGTGGTCGACAAGGCGGTGCTGACCCGCGAAGGCCTGGGCCGCGAGATCGAACGTTTCGATCGCGCCGTCGATGTCCACATCAGCCGCCTGCGCCGCAAGCTGGCCGATGCCGCAAGCGACGCGCCAGGCATCGACGCCGTGCGCGGCCTCGGTTATCAGCTGATCGTCGGCAAGACTGCGGCGCCAAACGCAACATGAAACTGCCGACCCCGAACCTGTACGCGCGGCTGCTGCTGTGGTTCGTCGCCGCCAACATCGCCACCTTGGTGATCAGCGTGTTCGTCACCGAACGCTTTGCGCGCAACGCCTATCGCGGCGAGCCGGACTGGACGGCGATGGCCGAAGCCGCCAACCGCGTCTACATCCGCAAGGGCGTGCAAGGGCTGGATGAATGGCGCGAGCGCCGGCAGCTCGATGGCATCGAAGCCAGCCTGTACGAGGGCGATCGCAACCTGCTGCATCGTCCGACGCCGCCGATCGCGCGCCGTGCGCTCGACCGCCTGCTGAGCGAGGACTCGGTGGTGCTGCGGCCGCGGCCGGAAGTGCTGATCGTCGCCGAGAAGGTGATCGGCAGCGACAGCATCGAGCGGCGGCTGATCGCCGTCCGCGGGCCGCGCGCGCCACCGCCGCGCATCGAGCATCTGCTGATGGTGCAGCTGGTGCTGTCGATGCTGGTGATCGGCGCGCTGGGCTGGTGGGTGGCGCGCAGCATCGCCCGGCCGGTCGCGGCGATCGCCGATGCCACGCGGCGGATGACCGCCGGTGATCTGGCGACGCGGGTCGGCGCACCGTGGAACGGGCGCGACGACGAACTCGGCCGCCTCGCGGCCGATTTCGATCGCATGGCGGCGCGCATCGAAGCGCTGATCGCCCACGAGCGTGGCGTGCTGCAGGACGTTTCCCACGAACTGCGCTCGCCGCTGGCCCGCCTGCACCTGCTGCTCGATCTCGCCAGCCGCAGCGCACCAGGAGCCGCTGCCAACCACTTCACCCGAGCCGAGGCGGAGATCACCCGGCTCGATCGGATCATCGGCGAAGCGCTGGCGCTGTCGCGGATGGAAGCGGACCTGCCCGGCATGACCATGGAACAGGTCGATCTGGCCGCAATGCTGCAGTCCCGGGCAAGCGCCTTCCGCATCGAAGCCGACACGCGGCAGATCGGCATCGCGCTGCAGCTGGCGGCTTCGCTGCCGGTCAGCGGCAATCACGGCCTGCTCGAGCGGGCAGTCGACAATCTGCTGTCGAACGCCGTGAAATTCAGCGCCGACGGCGGCCAGATCGTGCTCAGCCTGCACAGCGAGGATGGGCCGACGCCGCAGGCCGTGATCGAGATCCGCGACCACGGCCCCGGCGTGCCCGAAACCGACCTCGGCAAGCTGTTCCGGCCGTTCTTTAGGGGCGCCAATGCCGCACGCGCCGAAGGCCACGGGCTGGGCCTGGCGATCGTCGAACGCATTGCCCGCGCGCATGGCGGCAGCTTGTCTGCGGCCAATGCCGAAGGTGGTGGCTTGAGGGTTGCTTTACGCCTGCCGGCGCTGCGGATTGCAGGGCTAGAATAGATCCATCGCCCTCCACAGGACCGCCATCAACGGCGGAAAACCCGATGAAACTCGCCACCTTGCGTGATGGCAGCCGTGATGGCCGGCTGGTCGTCGTCAGCCGCGATCTGCGCCACGCCGCGCCGGTGCCGCAGACCCGAACCCTGCAGCAAGCCCTCGACGACTGGGAGGCCATCGCCCCCGATCTGCAGCTGCTGTCGGACAAGCTCAACGAGGGCGGCATCGCCGGCACCCTGAGCTTCGATCCCTGCGAATGCCTGTCGCCGCTGCCGCGCGCCTATCAATGGGCGGACGGTTCGGCCTACGTCAATCATGTCGAGCTGGTGCGTCGCGCTCGCGGCGCCGAACTGCCAGCCAGTTTCTGGACCGATCCGCTGATCTACCAGGGCGGCTCGGACAGCTTCCTCGCGCCCTGCGCCGCGATACCGCTGGCCAATGCCGACTGGGGCCTTGACCTCGAAGGCGAACTCGCGGTGATCACCGGTGACGTGATGATGGGCGCCTCGCCGGAAGCTGCGGCCAGCTCGATCCGTCTGGTGATGCTGGCCAACGATGTCTCGCTGCGCAATCTGATCCCGGAGGAACTGGCGAAGAACTTCGGATTCTTCCAGTCCAAGCCCTCGAGCAGTTTCAGCCCCTGCGCGGTGACACCCGACGAACTCGGCGCCGCCTGGGATGGCGAGCGCCTGCATCGCCGGTTGCTGACCGCCGTCAACGGCCAGAAGCTCGGTGCTCCGAATGCCGGGCAGGACATGGTGTTCGGCTTCCCGCAGCTGATCAGCCATATCGCCAAGACTCGCCCGCTGGTGGCCGGCTCGATCATCGGCAGCGGCACGGTATCGAACAAGGGCGAAGACGGCGGGCCCGGCAAACCGGTCGCCGACGGCGGCGTCGGCTACGCCTGCCTGGTCGAACAGCGCACCGTCGAAACCCTGCTGTCGGGTCAAGCGACGACGCCCTATCTGCAGCACGGCGACTCTATCCGCATCGAGATGCTCGACGACGACGGCGTCTCTATCTTCGGCGCGATCGAGCAGGTGGTGCGGCCTTATCCCTGAGCCTGGTTTTGACCCGGTTCGAACCGGGTCACGGCTGATGCCAGATGAAGTTGCCGAAGCCGCGTGGCCCATCGGCTGTCTCGACGCTCGCGGTGATCTTCAGCGTCGCCGTGTCGATGCGCTGCACGCTGTTCGATTCCCAGTTGACGACCTGGACGCTGCGGCCATCGGCCGAAGCTTCGATGCCTTCCGGGTAGTCACCGACGTCGATGGTCGCAAGCTTCGCGAAGCTGCCGGTATCGAACACGCTGACCGTGCCCGCGTACTGGTTGGTGACGAAGGCGCGGCCGTTGGCGAGCGCCACCGCGTACGGGCGTTCGCCGACCGCGACCGTGGCGATCGTTTTCGCGTTGGCCACGTCGATCACCGTCACGTCATTGCTGCCGACGTTGGCGGTGTAGGCGCGGCTATCGTCGGCGGATAAGGTAACGCCGAACGGCCGGGTGCCGACCTTGATCGTTGCGCGCACGGTGAAGCTGGCGGTGTCGATGATCGACACCTGATCGTCGTCGCGGTCGGCGCTGAGCAAGCTCCGGCCATTGCGGCTGATCGCCAGTCCGGACGGCGATTGGCCGACCTGGACGAAGCCGGTGACCGTGCGCCGGATCGGATCGATCGCGTAGACGCGGTGCTGGTACCAGTCGGCGACATAGAGCGGCGCACCGGACGGCGGGACGACGATGCCGAGCGGGCCGCCGCCGACGTCGATGCGGCCGACGACCGCGCGGCTCGCGGTGTCGATGATGGTGACGAACTTGCCTTCCGGGCTGCTGACGTAGGCGCGGCCGGCCTGCTGGGCGACGGCGACACCGGCGGGCTTTCCGTCGACCGGAATATCGGCCAGCCGTTGCATCGTTGTCAGGTCGATGACGCTGACCCGGTTGGCGACCTGGGCCGGCACGAAGGCCAGTTCATGCGCCGTCACCGAGCCCGAAAACAGC
>NZ_CAISIQ010000316.1 GCF_903885465.1 uncultured Nevskia sp. | reverse complement strand
GGCGAAGCGGCGATTGACTCTCAGATAGCCATCGTAGAAGCGGCGATCGTAGGCGGTCAGGTCCATCCGATAATGGAACAGCGGCCACAGGCAACGATTGGCGAAGCCGTTGTAGTACTCGTCGAACTCGTCCTGGCTCAGGTCCAGAGTGGCGGTGGTGATACCGCTGGAACGCTCGGTTCGCACCGCGCCCTCATCGGCGATCTTGCCGCTCCAGCCGAACCACAGGCCGCCGGTTTCGCGCAGCGTATCGACCAGGGCCACCGCCAGCCCGCCGGCCCGCGAGGCTGAACGCACAGGCCCCACTCGATTCGATACCGCAACCAGGCGCTGCTTGCGAGGCAGCGTCGTCTTCCGTGCCGCGCGGCGCGGCTCTGGCACCAGTTCCGAAGACAACGGCAGCGGGATGATGTCCTCACGTGCTGTTTCTGCGGGCTCAACCGTGGCGGCGTCCAGGCCGCGTTCCGGCGCTTCGCTTTCGGGCGCGGTGGGTGTATCGACGATGTCGGTCATGCGAATCAAATCATTCCTGCCTCTGGTGACGCCTGGAAAAGGCCGATCCAGTCACTGAAAGCCGCCGAACGACCGAGCGAACCGCAGGCTGGATGCACACGAGGCGTCAGTTATCGTGCCTGCAGGCACCGGCGGCCGGCCTTGATCCCCGTTGAAACCGCCTGAATGGACGTGTGCGAGTTTGGAAATGGCGAGAACGGTTTTGCGCCAGACAAGAAAAAGCCCCGCGAACGGGGCTTTTTCGGATTCACCGGGATGCTGCCGACGACTACTTCTTGGCGGAACCGGTAAATTTTTCCTTGACGACTTCGACACCGGCCTTGACCTTGTCCTTGACGTCTTCGATCGTTTCCTTGATCTCGCCCTTCAGGCGGTCCGTCTTGCCTTCAGCATTCTGGGCATGGCCCTTGGCTTCCAGTTCCTTGTCGCCGATCAGGCTGCCGACCTTGGCCTTGATGCTGCCGACCACTTCCTTGGTGTGGCCCTTGGCCTTGTCGGCGGCGGCGCTGGAGGCGGCGTCATCAACAACATCCTTGGCGGCATTGGCGGTTTTGTTCGTGCTCATCTGTAACTCCTTGAGTGTCTATTTCTCGAAATGTGGAATGAGGAAAAACGTGTTGCTCTCTACTTCTTGAAGGCCTGGAATATCGGTCAGATATCCAGACGTGGACGCCGGCCCCTGATCAGGGAAACAACAAACAGGACCAGGAAGACCAGAAAGAGGACCTTGGCAATGCTGGCTGCCGTGCCTGCAACGCCGCCAAAGCCGAGTACGCCGGCAATCAGCGCGATGACCAGAAATACGATTGCGTAATTCAACATGAATCCATCCTCCTTCAGTCTTCAGTCCAGCGTTGGTTGGTTAGTCATCGTGTGCATCGATCCGCATGCTTCAGCAGCTACAGCCAACACTCAGCACGCAGCGTTCCCGCAACTTCTACGGCGCCCAAATCAGCGCCCGATCAACGCTTGATCGGCGTGATCTTGGTGCCTTCGATGCTCAGCGAAGCCATCAGGCCCTGCTGGTCGAAGATGAAGGCATAGGCATCCTTGCGAACGGTCGAGGTCGAGATGTTCTTGGCAACGCCTTCGTTCACCACCACCACTGCCGGGCCAGTACCGATTTCCCAGCCAGAGGATTTATCGAGGTACTTGATTGCGGCGTCACTCATCAGAAAGAGTGCGTAGCCATAGGTCGTGGCGCCGGCCTGCAGACCCCATGACGCGGAGATCGAGTTGTAATAGCCGGACACCGTGCTGCCCTTGGTCAGCACGCCTTCGCCATAGGAGCCGCCGAAGACCAGGCCGGCCTTGACGATGTTCGGAAACACCAACACCGCCTTGGCTTCCCTGGCCAGCTTCTCGGCCGTCGGGTTGGTCTTGTACAGCGCCTTGAGTGCGCGCTCGCCGTCTTGGTTGAGCTCTTCAGCAGTGGCCGCGGCAACGGCGGTTCCGCCGACGAAGGCACCGGTTGCCAGCACCATCGCGGTGACTACGGGTAGCAGGATATTTTTCTGGATGTTCATGTCAGTTCTCGAGTGATGAATGCAGGGCATGGAGTGCCGATGCGGGTGAAGCCTTGCTGCTTGATCGAGACTCTGAGCAACTGCCATTCCCGAGGCCGCGGCGGCAATCATGGCGTTCCGTCGGCAACGGAATTACCGGGCAAGGGCTCATCCGTGTAGAAAATGCCGGCCGCTTGCGGGCAGGGGATTCAGCGAGCCGAGAAGGAACGTGCCTGCGGCGCAGCGAACAAGGCCGCGCGTGAGATGTCTCTCAGACCGGGCACGGCGAATGCTCATTGCTGTTGATTGCCGTGTCCGTGAGAGGACGCAGGCTCCTTCAATCTGGCCTGCTGGCCTGCACCCGGAGAAACAGCATGCTGGTCTATCTGATGATTTCGCTGCTCGGCCTGCCGCTGGCCGTTGCCGTCGTCGATCGCGTGCGCCCTTGAGATTTTCTGAATGGCTGATGCTGCTCACCACCGCACTGATAGCGTCTTGATCAAGCCGGCAGATGATCTACCCAACCAGCCGCCGGCGCTGACGGCTCGGCACGCGCTGTTTCTCGATTTCGACGGCACCCTGGTGGCGCTGGCCGATCATCCGGATCGGATCATCGTGCCGGCTCTGCTGCGTGAAACTCTGGCGGTGCTGGAGCAGCGGCTGGATGGCGCGCTGGCGATCGTCACCGGCCGCAGTCTGGAATCGCTGGACAGCTTTTTGGCCCCGCTGAAGCTGCGCGCTGCAGGCATTCATGGCGCCGAGCTTCGTCATGATCCGTCGAACCCGGCGACAGACGTGGCCTCGCTCGGCGATCTTGCAACGCGTCTGAATGCGCGTTTTGCCGGTGATCCTCACGTCTGGATCGAAGACAAGCGCGCCGCCGTCGCCGTGCATTACCGGCAAGCGCCGGAACGACAGAACGAGCTGTTCGCGGTGGTGACCGAAATCGTCAACGCCCAGGGCAGTGATCTGGAAATCATCAGCGGCAAATGCGTCTTTGAAGCGCGCCGTCATGGCCACGGCAAGGACGCTGCCGTGCGCGCCCTGATGTCCAGTCCACCGTTCCAGGGGCGCTTTCCGGTGTTCGTCGGCGATGACCGCACCGATGAAGACGGCATCCGCGAAGTGCAGGCTCAGGGCGGTTTCGGCATCAAGGTCGGCATCGGTGCCAGCGACGCGCAATGGCGGTTGGCGACACCGGTTTCCGTGCTGGTGTGGCTACGTGCGCAACTGATCGTCAGCGGCCTTATTGCTTGAACCTTATTGCTTGAAGTAGCGGCGGTTCAGCAGCTCTTCCAACTTGCTGCGCTTGCCTTCCAGCTGTGCCTTGGTCTTTTCCAGAAAGCTCTTCAGTCCCGGTTCCGGCTCACGCTCGATCATCACGCCGACCAGATGGCGCTGCTCGTCCAGCGCGTTGTAGAACATCAGCACCAGTTCACGCTCGAACTCGTGCCCGGTATTGCCGACCAGCGGCGCGAAGTCCTTGGCCATATCGACACCGATCGCCTTGCGCGTGTCGACCAGAATTTCCGGCATGGTCACCGCATCGAGGCGTAGCGCCGGGTTCTTCGCGGCAAGCTGCTCCATCGAAGCTGCCAGCTGCTTGTAGTAATCCATCATGCCGGTCGTGGTCTGATCGAGTTCGTTGCCCTTGTCCTTGAACATCAGGATCCACTTCATCTTCGGAATGCCGTCAGCCTGCTGGTAGAGCAGGCTGTAACCGACATTCAACTCCGCACGGACCTTGCCGGGGTCGGCGGTCGCCGGTTTGGTTTCGGAGTTCTTGCTGCAGGCGGGCAGCAGCACCAACACGGCGGCGATCAGCGCCAGGATCAGCGCGCCGAGCAGTTCGCTCGCCGGAATGTATGCGTCAGGTCGCGGCGATTCATGTCGAGTCCGGATATTCATCGCAGGCGGTGTCCACTGGGCAGTGCACGCCAGCTGCAAGCGCAATGCCCGGCGTCGACCAGCGCTAGTCCGACGTCTCCACTCGGTAGTAGTCGCGTAACAGGCCATACAGCGCCGGATGCAGCAGTCGCAGTTCGGTGCCGCGCTGGAAATAGGCTTCAGTGGCCACCGCGAAGAACTCGGTCGGGCCTTCGAGGCCGTAGTCGTCGATCACCTGCGACGAACGCTGCTCCAGCGCCTTGTATTCGGCGCTCATCACTTTCGACCAGCGGCCATAATCCGGCAGCAGCGGCGCGCCTTCGGTCTCCGGATTCTCGGCGTCCAGCTGATGGGCGAACTCGTGGACCAGCACGTTGACGGCATCGCCTGCGAGCGCGGCTTCGACATCCTCCCAGCTGAGCACCACGCGCTCGCCATTCCAGGATTCGCCGAGACGCAGCTCCGGCTCATCGCTGACCAGGCCGATCGCATCGGGTTCGTGATGGCGCACCCAGAACGCGGTGGGGTAAACGAGCACGGTGCGCAGGCCGCGAAACACGTAGGCATCGGGCCTGAGCAGCATCAGGCAGGCGTAGCCGGCGATCAGCACCCGCACTTCTTCGGTGACGACGAAATCGTTGCAGCCCTTGATGCGGATGTCGGCGAGGAATTCCATCACCCGCCGCTCGTGCATGCGCCTTTGCTCCGGGCTCAGGCGGCCGAGCAGCTTCAGACGCCGTCTCAGCAGCTCACGCCACGGGGGTGGGAACGGCGCCAGCTCGCGGCTGCGTTTTGCCTGCCGCTTGCGCCAGTAATTGACGCACAGCACCGCCGCGAACACGGCCATGCCGAAGCCGATGTAGCCCTCCGTCCAGTTCATCGCCGCCCGCCGCGCTTGCTCATGATCGGGACATGGGTGCAGCGAGGCCGACAATCAAGCGGCAGTGCCTTGCTTCGCTACCTTAAGCGGATCACCAGAAGCCGGTCGGCTTGTTCGGATCTTCGTCGTCCGCCTTGTCGTCCTTCGGCTTGGCAAGGCGCCGCGCCTTGTAGTGCGAGACCGCACGCAGGGTGGCGAACGGGCCGACGATCAGCACGACGACCAGCGCCAGGACCCAGATGACTGTGATGTTCATGAGTTAGAGACTATGCAAGAGGCAGGTGTACTCAAGCTTGTTCCACCTGACCTGATCAACGGCGCTGCAAGCCCGCGATCTGGAAATCGCAGCGAAGGCCGCGAAGGACGAGCTGGAGCGCGTGAACTCATGGCGTGCCCTTCGCGCCGCCGTGGAGCGTGAGGCGCCCGTGCTGCTGCCACTGGTCCAAGTAGCAATGCCGGCCGACT
>NZ_CAISIQ010000315.1 GCF_903885465.1 uncultured Nevskia sp. | reverse complement strand
TGTGGGCCTGATCAATGCCCGCAACGAAGTGGAATCGGTGCAGACCTGGATCGACAATCCAGTGCTCGGCGACACCCTGATCGAAAGCCGCTACAGCGAGTATCGCGATCACGACGGTCTGCGCTTCCCGGCGCACATCGTCCGCAGCCAAGGTGGCCACCCGGTGCTCGATCTTCAGGTGACGGACGTAAAGCTGAATCCGCAGCTTGCGTTCGCCGTGCCGGAGCCGGTCGCCAAGGCCGATGCAGCGATCATCAAGGTCGACGACAGCCTGATCGCGCCAGGCGTCCATTACCTCACCGGTGGCAGCCACCACAGCCTGGCGATCGAACAGAAGGACCACGTGGTGGTCGTCGAGGCGCCGCAGCATGAAGCGCGCTCGCTGGCGGTGATCGGCAAGGTTCATGAACTGATTCCAGGCAAGCCGATCCGCTACCTGATCAACACCCATGCGCACTTCGATCATGCCGGCGGCCTGCGCGCCTACGTGGATGAGGGCGCGACGATCGTCACCCACGCCCGGAACCGCAGCTACTACGAAAAGGCCTGGGCCGCACCGCGCACCTTGAATCCCGATCGCCTTGCGGCATCGAACAAGGCGGCGAGCTTCGAAACTTTCACCGACCTGCATCTGCTCGACGATGGCACGCGCAAGATCGAAATTCATCCGATCGCCGGCAACGGTCACAACGATGCCTTCGCGCTGGTCTATCTGCCGGCCGAGAAGCTGCTGGTCGAAGCCGATGCCTACACGCCGCTGCCGACGACGGCGCCGCTGCCGACCAGCCGCAATCCGTTCGCCGAGAACCTGCTGGACAACGTCCAGACGCTGAAGCTGGACGTCAAGCAGATCGCGGCGCTGCATGGTCCGGGTCTGGTGCCCTTGTCCTCGCTGCAGGCGGTGGTCACGGCCGCGAAGTGATCGCCTGACTCACCGCCAGCCGCACCGGCGGAGCGGCTGGCGGTGCCTGGCGCTGGCACAGTGCAGGCGAGGGGGCTGGAAAAATCCGCTGCGGGCGAGATGCCGGCGGCGGATTTTCTTGCTGCGCGATCAGCCGCGCAAGTGCTGTTCGAAGAACGCGATCGTCCGCTCCCAGGCCAGCTTCGCGGCTGCGGCGTCGTAGCGCGGCGTGGTGTCGTTGTTGAAGCCGTGCTGCACGCCGGGATAGATGTAGGCCTGGTAGTTCACCTTGGCTGCTTTCAGCGCGGTTTCATAGGCCGGCCAGCCGGCGTTGATGCGCTCGTCCTGTTCGGCGTACTGCAGCAGCAGCGGCGCCTTGATCGCGGCCACGGTATCGAGCGGGGGCTGGGCACCATAGAACGGCACGGCAGCGGCGAGATCGGGGAGCTGCGTGGCCAGATAGTTGGCAACACCGCCGCCGTAACAGAAGCCGACCGCGCCGAGCTTGCCGTTGCCATCCGGCAAGACCTTCAGCTGCTTCGCGGCAGCGATGAAGTCGGCGCGGGTCTTGGTCTGGTCGAGCTTGGTGAACGCTTCGCGGGCCTTGTCCTCATCGCCGGGATAGCCGCCGAGCGGGAACAGCGCATCCGGTGCGAAAGCGATGAAGTTGTCCAGCGCGACCCGCCGGACGATGTCTTCGATGTGCGGATTCAGGCCGCGGTTCTCGTGGGCGACCAGCACCGTCGGTAGCTTGCCCTTGGCATTGACCGGCTTGACCAGATAGCCGCGCAGCTTGCCGTAGCCGTCCGGCGATGGATATTCGACATAAGCGGTCCACAGGCGCTTGTCGTCCGGCGGCACCTGCTGGGCCTCGGCGAAGTTCGGGCTCAAGGCCTGCAGCAGCGCTTCGGCGCCGATGCCGGCGGCGGTGTAGCGGCCGGCCTGCTGCAGGAAGCCACGACGGGACAGCTGGCCGTGCACGTACTGGTCGAACAGCTTCAGGGCTTCAGGGTGGAAATCACGGGCTTGCTTGCGGGACATGGATGGCTTTCCTTGGATGTTCATCATTGATAGACGGATGAAAAGCAGACGCCCCGACAATGCCAGTCGAGGGGCATGCCGGGGCGTCTTCTACTTCGGGATAAATCAGAGCTTGGCGCTGAACTGCACGCCGTAGAAGCGTGGCGTGGCAGGTACGTAGCTGTTCCAGGTGACGACCTGGGAGGTGTCGTCGTTGAACACGTTCTTGATCAGCACGCTGACGTCGAACTTCTGGTCGGCGGTGCCGACCCCGAAAGCCAGATCGCCGATCACGTAGGCCGGCACCGTCGCGTAGGACGACAGGCGGACATCGGAGTTGTAGTTGCTGGTGTAGGCCAGGTTGAAGTTGGTGTGGGCGACATAGCCCGTGAAGATGGGCTGGTTGTAGTCGGCTCCGAGATTGCCGGTGAACTTGGCCGCACCCGGGAGACGTGAACCGCTGATGTCACGCAGTGGCTGACTGGTCAGGTTGCCGTTCTCGACCGGCTGCGCCGAGTTCCGGAAGTCCCGGTAATAGGCATCGTTGTAGGCGACCGACAGACGCAGCGAAGCCCGTTCGATCGGCCGATACAGCGCATCGATCTCCACACCTCGGGCACGGACCTTGGCGGCGTTGCCGGTGGCCGCGGTGTAGTAGGTCAGATCATCCGGCGTGTTGATTGTCGTGTACTCGTCGTACACCTGCACCTGCTGCTGGTAGTTCTTGATGTCGTTCCAGAACAGCGCGGTGTTGAGGGTCAGCTTGCTGTCGAGCAGCGAGGTCTTCAGGCCCAGTTCGTAGGCGCGGGCTTCCTCGGGCAGCGCCAGGAACGGCACGCTGTTGACCACCTGCGAGATGCCGGCCTTCTCGCCATAGCGGAACGACACGTAGCCGGTATAGCGCTCGTTGAAGCGATAGCTCGGGCTGAGCACGAACGAGGGCTGCACTTTCTGGAAGTGCGGGCCATCGGTGTCGTTCCAGATCGTGCCGATCTGGGTCAGGCGGATTGCCTTGGCGGCGCCGACCTGCGCTCTCTGGGCGTCGGTCAGCGCGCCGTAGGTGGCAACATTGAAATATTTCTTCGCCACGGAGTCGGCCAGTGCCAGTTGCTCGGGGCTGTTCGCACCCGGTGTCAGCACGCCGGCAGCGTTCGACGCGAAGCCGCCGAGCGCCACGCCATTGACCGTCGCCGGGTTCAGCTCCGGCGCAAAGCCCTGCTCGAAGATCTGCTTGTACGTGGTGTTGCGACGATCCTCGCGGCTGAAGCGGAAGCCGGCGGTGAGTGTCAGCGGCTCCGTGATGTGCCAATCGGCCTGGCTGAACAAGGCCGCACTCTTGTTGCGGATTTCCTGCACCGGTTTCTGGACCAGGCGGTTCAGCGAATTGGTCAACAAGTAGCGGCCAGCGGCGTCCGCGTCGAGCGTGGTGTACTGACCGGCGCCGGCATACCAGGCACCCGCATCGGCACCGAAACCGCTGCCGGTGTCGTAGTTGTTCATCGTCCGCAGCAGGTAGATGCCGCTCGTGTAATCGACGGCGCTGCCGAAATGGCCGGTCAGCTTCAGCTCCTCGCTGGCCTGGTTGTAGAAGACGTTGCCGCCGCCGTTCTTGTTGATGTCGAACGGTGTGCCTTCGTCATTCTTGGCCTGGAACGAGAAGTTCTTCCAGGCGGTGATCGAGGTCAGCGTGTGATCGCCGAGCAGCCAGGTCACTTCGGCCGAGGCACCGCGGCTGCTGGTGACCAGCGGGAACTGCGAGTCGGTGTTGATCGCGCCGCCGAGATAGTCCTGGTCGTAGCTGTAGCCACCGTCCTGGGTGAACCAGCGACGGCCCAGACGGGTCTTGGCGTCGCTGGCGAGAGTGTTGTTGTCGCCGTTGGCGAACTTCGTCGGTGTCGGCGTGTACAGCAGAAAGCCGTTGTAGTACTGGCCGACTCTCGGCTGGAAGTCAGCTCGCAAGGTGGCGTTGAGATTGTCCAGCGGCGTCAGCAGGAACTGTACGCGGCCGACCACGGCATCGCGGTTCGGATAGGAGATGTCGCGGTTGTAGTCGTTCTTGATGAAGCCGTCGCCTTTCTGCACCGAGAACGCACCGCGCCAGGCGAGCAGGTCCTTGATGACGCCGCCGCCGAGTGCCGCGCGCGCGATCACCGTGTTCTGCTGGCCGAGGAACACCGAGGCGTTGAAGTCGCGTTCGAAGCGCGGCTGGTTGGTGGTGACATTGATCAGGCCGACATTGGCGTTCTTGCCGCCCTGGGTGCCCTGCGGACCGCGCAGCACTTCGACATTGGCCAGATCGATGAAATCGAAGCTGGCCAGCGGGTTGTACGGGTAGGGCACGCCATCCACGCTGAAGCCGACGCTCGGGTCCATCGCATCGGTCTGCGCCTGGCGCCCGATGCCGCGGATCGAGATGCTGCTGGTGCGCGCATTGCCCTGGTTCCAGGACACGTTGCCGGCGCGCTGGGTGATGTCGCCGATGGTCAGCG
>NZ_CAISIQ010000314.1 GCF_903885465.1 uncultured Nevskia sp. | reverse complement strand
CGGTCAGCGCCGCAGCGCCGGCCAACACGCCGCCGGTGGCCGTCAACGACACGGCGACGACACCCGCGGACACCGCCGTGCTGATCGATGTGCTGGCCAATGATCGCGATGCCGATGGCGATGCCTTCGAGATTGAATCGGTCGGCAACCCGGCGAATGGCACTGTGGAAATCGTCGACGGCGCGATCCGCTACACCCCGGCCAGTGGTTTCGCCGGCACCGACAGCTTCCGCTACACGATCGCCACGCCGCGCCGTGAAACCGCAGCGCCGCCGCGGGTCAGCGCCGGCAACGCAAGCCGCCGCCCGAACGCCGAAGGCGACAGCACCCAGACCGCCACCGTCACCATCACCGTGGTCGGCGCCGTCGTACCGCCGGTTGTCGGGCCTGACGACAGCGTCAACGGCTCGGCCCGACGTGGCGGTGGCGCGGCCGGCGGCCTGCTCGGCTGGCTGGCACTCGCGGCGCTGCTGCGCCGGGTCGCGATGCGCTGGAGGGCGCTGCGCGGACGCGGGCTGATCGGTGCAGTAGCGCTCCTGCTGTCGGCAGGCGCTTCCGCTGCAAGTCCGGCACCTGCCGAATCGAGCAACGCCTGGTACACCGGCGTAGCGATCGGTAACGCCGCCAGTGGTCAGCACGGCGACGGCAATCGCGCCATCGCCGGCAATGGCAACGATGCCGATGCGACGATCAACACGCTGGACTTCAGCTGGGGCGTCTACGGCGGCCGCGAGCTGAACGACTGGCTGGCGTTGGAAGCGTCGTACGACAACCTCGGCCGCTACGGCGCCATCGTCAGCGGCACTTCGCCGAATCCGCAGCAGCTAGGCCGCGACTTGCTCAAGGCCTTGCCGATCGGCGGCGATGCCTATGGCCTGCGCCTGCGCTACAGCCTGCCGCTGTCACCGACGCTCGATGCCATTGCCCGCATCGGTGGCTATTACGGGCATTCCGAACGTCAGGTGACGATCAACGGCATCAGCGAGCGCGGCAACGATGACTTCGGTGGCGTCATGGCCGGGCTCGGCGTGCGCCATACGCTCGGTGCGCGCTGGGCGGTGGTCATCGACACCCAGATGTACTGGCCCGAGCAGGGCAAGCGCCTGGTGCGCGCGGCGCTGGCCCTGGAGTTTCGTTACTAGGGTTTCGAGAGGCGATCGTCACTCCGAGCCTGCAATGTCCGCGGTTGCAGCAGCAGGCGGGCCGGAGTGTCGTTGTTCAGCGTCGAGACGGTGCTGCCGTCCGCACTGCCGCCCGAGGTCACTGCCAGGTCCGGCTTGCCGTCGCGGTTGAAATCGCCGATCGCCAGCGCGTACAGATTGCCGCTGACCGTCGGATTGGCGACGACGCTGAAACGGACGGCAGCAGCGCCCTGCGCAGTGTCGTTGCCGAGGATCGACAGGCTGTCGCTGCCGTCGTTGGCGGTGACCAGATCGGGTTTGCCATCGCCGTTGAGATCGACCACGGCGACGGCGGTCAAGCCGCTGTTGATGCCGACGACGGTGTTCGCGGCAACGCCGAAGCTGGTACCAGCGGCACCCGGTGCCGTGTCGTTGAGCAGGATCGACAGGCTGTCGTCGTAGTTGTTCGCGGTGACCAGATCAGGCTTGTGATCGCCGTTGAAATCGCCGACGGCAATCGCGATCGGGCACTGGCCGACGGCAGGGCTGGCGGCCAGGCTGAAGTGCAAGTCGCTGCTGCCCGGGAGGGTCTCGTTGACCAGGATCGCCACGCTGTTGCCGTAGCTGTTGGCGGTCGCCAGATCGGGCTTGCCGTCGCCGTTGAAGTCGCCGACGGCAAGCGCATACGGGCCATCCATGCCGGCGAGCAGCTGGGTGGCAACGCTGAAGCTCGCCACCGTCGCGCCGTCCGCGGTGTCGTTGAGCAGGATCGAAACGCTGCTGCCGAGGTAGTTGGCGGTGGCCAGGTCGAGCTTGCCGTCCGCGTTGAAATCGGCGGCGGCGATGGCGATCGGCCCGAGCGGGTCCACCGGCAATTCAAGCGAGCTGAAGTGCACATCGCCGCGCGCCGCGCCATCGGCAATCAGGATCGAGACGCTGCCGTCGCCAACATTCGCGGTGGCCAGATCAGGCAGTCCATCGCCATTGAAATCGCCGGCGACCACCGCGTGCGGCTGCGCGCCAACCGCCTGGCTGAGGGCCAGACGATAGTGGACTTGCTCGCTACCCGGCAGGCTGCTGTTGAGCAGGATCGACACGCTGCCTTCGTCGTGGTTGGTCACCGCCAGATCGGGCAGGCCGTCGCCGTCGAAATCGCCAACGGCGACCGCAGAAGGATCGCGCCCTCCGGCCGTGCCCACGGCGGCGGTAAATCGGGCCCTCGGCGCCAGCAGAAGTTCGGTGGACAGGCTGAGCTTCAGGCCCAGCCGATCCAGCAGCGCGCCGTCGATGGCCGGTATCGGCGGCGTCGGCAGTTTTCTGTCGGCGAGAATCGGGCTGGCGTTGAGCTTCAACGAACGGGCGGCATTGGCAATGACCAATCCTTCAGCAGGCTCCCCCTCGGCCATCGCGGGTCGCGCAAGCAGAAAACCGATTGCCGACAGCAGGAGCGCCCGCGGCGCCTGTCTGATGACGACTGCCCCAATTCCGTTCATGTTCTTCCACTCGCTGCTGAGAATGCGCACCGCCTTTGCGACCGGTCAGACCTTGCGCCGACTGCCGCCCGACCGGATCTTCGAGCCGATCAAAGAGGATGTTTCAGGTCCAGACGGGATTCCCGCCGCGGACCGGACATTTGCATGAACCCTCCGCTTGCCGCGCGACATGCTGCACCTTGCGCCGCTACATTGCCGATCCGATCCTCGCGAGCCGCGCCGTGATGCTGCAAGTCGTCTGGTTCAAGCGCGATCTGCGCATTGCCGACCATGCACCGCTGGCGCGGGCCGCTGCAGCCGGGCCGGTGCTACCGATCTACATCGTCGAGCCGACGCTCTGGCAGCAGCCGGATGCCTCGGGCCGCCACTGGGCGTTCATCCGCGAATCGCTGATCGAGTTGCGCGCCGCCCTCGCCAATCTGGGCCAGCCGTTGGTGATCCGCCGCGGCGAAGCGGTGGCTGTGTTCGAAGCGCTGAGGACGAAACGGGGCGCGTTCGCGCTGTGGAGTCATCAGGAAACCGGCAACGACTGGAGCTATGGCCGCGATCTCGCGGTCGGTGCCTGGGCGCGCGAGCAGGGCATCGCCTGGACGGAGATTGCCCAGCAGGGCGTGATCCGCCGGCTCGGCTCGCGTGAAGGTTGGGCACGGCGCTGGGATCAGATGATGTCGGCCGATTGCGCCGAAGCACCGGTCAGCCTGAGGTCGCTCGATGTCGATCCCGGCCCGATGCCGCCGCAGCAGCTGCCCTGGCTGGCGCCTGATGATTGCCCCGGCCGCCAGCGCGGTGGCCGCTCGGAAGCACAGCGCACGCTGCACAGCTTTCTCACCGAGCGCGGCGGCCACTATCACCGCGAGCTGTCGAGCCCGCTGACCGCCGCCGAATCCTGCTCGCGGCTGTCGCCGCATCTGGCCTGGGGCACGCTTTCCATCCGTGAAACGGCGCAGGCGGCAGTGACGCAATTGCGGATGCTCGATGCCGAGCCCATCGATCGACAAGCCAGCTGGAAGCGCGCGCTGCGGGCGTTCATTGCGCGGCTGCACTGGCACTGCCATTTCATCCAGAAGCTGGAATCCGAACCGCGCCTGGAATTCACCAACACCCATCCGGCCTACGACGGCCTGCGCGAAAACGAGTTCGACGAGGCACGCTTTGCCGCCTGGTGCGAGGGCCGCACCGGCCTGCCGTTCGTCGATGCCTGCATGAAGAGCCTGATCGCCACCGGCTGGATCAACTTCCGGATGCGAGCGATGTTGTGCGCCGTGGCCAGCTATCACCTGTGGCTGCACTGGCCGCAGCCGGCGCTGCATCTGGCCCGGCTGTTCACCGATTACGAACCCGGCATCCACTACCCGCAGATGCAGATGCACAGTGGCGTGACTGGCATCAACACCATCCGCATCTACAACCCTGTCAAGCAGGGGCTCGATCACGATCCGGACGGCATCTTCATCCGCCGCTGGCTGCCGGAGCTGGAGAAAGTGCCCGCGGTATTGATCCACACGCCTTGGCGGATGGACGAACGACAGCAGGCCGAAACCGGTGTGCGGCTCGGCCGCGACTATCCGCTGCCGATCGTCGATCCGATCGAGGCTGCCCGCGAGGCGCGCGACCGGGTCTGGGCAGTGCGCGACGGTGCCGAGTTTGATCGCCAGGCCGAGGTCATCCAGCAGCGCCACGGCAGCCGCAAGGCCGGCCTGCCGCCGACCACCCGGCCGCGCAAGAAAGTGGCACAGGCGCAGCTCGGGCTGGCTTTCGAAGATCCGGCTGACGATCCGCCTGACAACCCGGCCAACGGTCGGGCCTGAATCGCTTGCTGCACCGGAACAAGCTGACTACGCTCGCGGCCTAACCGCCGTCATGCGTACAAGCGATCGGTACGACGACAGGACAAGGCGGAAGCGGATTGAGGTCAAGCAGGGTGATGTTGGGGTTCGGGGGAGCGGGCGTGACCGGCAGCAACTACAAGTATCCGGGCTTCATCAGCTACAGCCATCGCGATCGCAAGGTCGCCGAATGGCTGCATCGCGCGCTGGAAAACTATCGCGTGCCGAAGCATCTGGTCGGTAGCGTCGGCCAGTACGGCCCGGTGCCCGCGCGCCTGTATCCGATCTTCCGGGATCGCGAGGAGCTGTCCGCCGGCGCACTCGCCGAGCAGCTGCGGCAGGCGATCGCGCAAAGCCGCTGCTACATCCTGATCTGCTCGCCGCACGCGGCAACGTCACGCTGGGTGAACGAAGAAGTCGAACTGTTCCTGAAAGTCCGCGATCCGGCCAGCCTGCTGTGCCTGATCGTCGACGGCGAACCGAACGCTACCGCCAAGGGCCATCCGGAACGCGAATGCTTTCCGCCGGCGCTGCGCCAGGCCACGGTCAACGGCCAGCCGCTGGAACCGATGGCCGCCCAGCTCGATGACGCCGCCGATGGCCGCGACAACGCCCGGCTGAAGATCATCGCCGGTCTGCTCGGCGTCGGCTTCGACGAACTCAAGCGTCGCGACCTGATCGCCCGCAATCGCCGGCTGGCGGTGCTGGCGTCCTTGAGTCTCGTCGTTGCGGCGATCACCGTGGCGCTGGCGATCGTCGCCGTGTTCGCCCAGCGCGAAGCCGAGCACAGCCGCCAGCAGGGCGAGGAGCTGATCGGCTTCATGCTCGGCGATCTCCGAGGCAAGCTCGAACCGCTCGGCAAGCTCGACATCCTCGACGCCGTCGGCGACCGGGCCACGGCCTATTTCGCGGGCCTTGATCGCGGCAGCGATCCCGGCCCGCGCGCGCTGGCCGCACGCGCCAAGGCGCTGCGCCAGATCGGCGAAGTGCGCTTCGCCCAGGGCCGGCCGGCTGATGCAGTGGAAACCCTCTCTGCCGCACTGAAGCTGCAGCGCGAACTGGTGGCCGCTGCGCCAGCCGACAACGAACTGCTGTTCGAACTGGGCCAGACCGAGTTCTGGGTCGGCTACGCCGCCTGGCGCGCCGGCCAGTTCGATCAGGCGGAAGCCAATCTGCTCGAATATCAACGGATCTCGCAGACGCTCATCGATCGCGATCCGGCCAACCGCAGCTGGAAGATCGAGGGCGCCTACGCGCTGAATAATCTCGCCGTGCTGGCGTCCGAGCGCAGGCGCTACGCCCAAGCCTTGCCGCTGTTCCGGCAAGTGG
>NZ_CAISIQ010000313.1 GCF_903885465.1 uncultured Nevskia sp. | reverse complement strand
GGGCCAGCCGAATTCCGCCAAGGTTCGTTTTTGCCATTCCCAGGAATCGCGTTCCCACACGAGCGGGTAGCTGTCAGCGCTCCCTCAAACGGTCATGATTCGAGCACCAGACGCTGGAAGCACACGCTCCGTGACCTTCCAGCGCTCGAAATCCATTACCGACCGCATGCCCGGAAGGCTGCGACGGACCCAAGTGCGATAACGGAGAGAACAGATGGCAACCGCTACCCAGAACGCGCCGGCCCAGACCGGCACCCCGCAGTACGACGCCGTGGTGATCGGTGCAGGTGTGGCTGGCCTGTACCAGACCTATCGGCTGAACGAGGCGGGCTTCAAGGTGAAATCGTTCGAGGCAGGCTCCAACGTCGGCGGTACCTGGTACTGGAACCGCTACCCGGGAGCCCGCTTCGATTCCGAAGCGGAGATCTACCAGTACTGGTTCTCGAAGGACATGTACGCGCAGTGGAAGCCCACCGAGCGCTTCCCGGCACAGCCGGAAACCGAGCAGTGGTTGAACCACGTCGCCGATCTGCACGACATCCGCAAGCACTACAGCTTCTCGACGCGCGTCACCGCCGCCCATTACGACGAAACGAAGAAGCTCTGGACCATCTCGACCGACAAGGGCGAAACGGTCACCGCGCGCTTCTTCATCAGCTGCGCCGGCATGCTGTCCGCGCCGCTGGAAAACCGCTTCCCGGGTCAGGACACGTTCAAGGGCCGTGTCTTCCACACGGCACGCTGGCCGAAGGAAGCGATTGACTGGACCGGCAAGACCGTCGGCGTGGTCGGCACCGGTGCCACCGGCATCCAGGTGATCCAGACGATCGCTTCGAAGGTGACCAAGCTGAAGGCCTTCGTGCGCACGCCGCAGTACGTCATCCCGATGAACAATCCGAAGTATTCGGAAGCGGATTGGGACAAGAAGGTCGAAGGCTTCGAGGACCTCAAGCAGCGCGTGCAGTCGACGTTCTCGGGCTTCGAATACGACTTCGCCAACGGATCCTGGCATGACAAGACGCCGGCCGAGCGCCGCGCGATCTACGAGCATTACTGGAAGGATGGCTCGCTGGCGTTGTGGCTGTCGGCGTTTCCGGAAGTGTTCACCGATGAAGCGGCCAGCGCCGACATCTCCGAGTTCGTGCGCGAAAAGATGCGCGAGCGCCTGAACAACGATCCCTATCTCTGCGACAAGCTGATTCCCAAGCCTTCCGACTACGGCTTCGGCACCCACCGCGTGCCGCTGGAAAGCAAGTACCTCGAAGCCTACATGCGGCGTAACGTGGAGATCGTCGACTGCCGTGAATCGGCCATCGAACGCGTCCTGCCGAACGGCGTGCAGATGAAGGACGGCACCGTGCACGAGGTCGACATCCTGGTCCTGGCCACCGGCTTCGACGCTGGCTCGGGTGCCCTGAGCCGCATCGACGTGCGCGGCCGCGGCGGCCGTTCGCTGAAGGACGACTGGGGCAAGGACATCCGCACCGCGATGGGCGTGGGCGTGCACGGCTATCCGAACCTGTTCACCACCGCCGTGCCGCTGGCGCCATCGGCAGCGCTCTGCAACATGACCACCTGCCTGCAGCAGCAGGTCGACTGGATCAGCAACTGCATGATCCGCCTGCGCGACAAGGGCGTGACCGAAATCGAGCCGACCAAGGCGTTCGAGGACGCCTGGGTCCAGCATCATGACGACGTCGCCAACGCGACCCTGATCGTCAAGACCGACAGCTGGTACATGGGCTCGAACGTCGAAGGCAAGCCGCGTCGTCTGCTGTCGTACTGCGGCGGCGTCGGCACCTATCGCGGCAAGTGCGATGAAGTGGCGGCGAAGGACTACGAAGGCTTTGCGATGAGCTGAAGCCCGCTTAGTCGGGCTTGTCTCAAGGGCGCGACCGTTCGACGGTCGCGCCCTTTTTCGTGGGCGAGGCGTGGCCCGACTTGGAGCACTGCAGGTGATCGGGTAGCGTTCTCATCAAACGTCACGATAACGAGGAGACCCTGAAGATGACGCCGCTCCACATCCATCTGGAAGCCGACGAGATCCCGAAGCACTGGTACAACGTGGTTGCCGACATGAGCAATCCGCCGGCACCGCCGCTGGGGCCGGACGGCAAGCTGGTGACGCCGGAAGCGATGGGAGCGATTTTCCCGGGGCCGATCCTCGAGCAGGAAATGTCGGCGCAACGCTGGATCGAGATTCCCGAGGACGTGCGGCAGATCTACGCGCAATGGCGGCCGTCGCCGCTGATTCGTGCGCTGCGGCTGGAGCAGGCGCTGGGCACGCCGGCGAAGATCTTCTACAAGTACGAAGGCGTATCGCCGGCCGGTTCGCACAAGCCGAACTCGGCCGTGCCGCAGGCCTACTTCAACAAGCTCGCCGGCACCAAGCGGCTGACCACCGAAACCGGTGCTGGCCAGTGGGGTTCGTCGATCGCCTACGCCGGCCAGATGTTCGGGCTGCCGGTGCGCGTCTACATGGTCAAGGTCAGCTTCCAGCAGAAGCCTTTCCGCCGCTCGATGATGCAGACCTGGGGCGCGGAAGTGTTCGCCAGCCCCACCGATCGCACGCTGGCCGGTCGCAACGCGCTGGCTTCCGATCCGAACTCGATGGGCTCGCTGGGCCTGGCGATTTCCGAAGCGGTCGAGGAAGCGGCCAGCGAGCCAGGCGTCTGCTACACGCTCGGTTCGGTGCTCAACCACGTGGCGATGCACCAGACGGTGATCGGCCTGGAAGCGAAGAAGCAGTTCGCCAAGATCGGCCTGTATCCGGACATCATCTTCGGCCCCTGCGGCGGCGGCTCCAGCTTCGCCGGCATCGCCTTCCCGTTCCTCGCCGACAAGATGGCCGGCGAAAAGCGCGCGCAGAACCTGCGCTGTGTGGCGGTAGAGCCAACGTCCTGCCCGACCCTGACCAAGGGCGCCTATGCCTACGATTACGGCGATGCCTCGGGCTACACGCCGATCATGAAGATGTACACGCTCGGCCATGACTTCATGCCGCCGGGCATCCACGCCGGTGGCCTGCGCTATCACGGCGATTCACCGCTGGTGTCGCAGTTGCTGTTCGAACGGCAGATCGAAGCGATCGCCGTGCCGCAGGTCGCGACCTTCGCAGCCGGCGTCCAGTTTGCGCAGGCAGAAGGGATCATCCCGGCGCCCGAATCCTGTCACGGCATCCGTGCGGCGATCGACGAAGCGCTGCGCTGCAAAGTGACCGGCGAGCCGAAGGTGATCCTGTTCTGCCTCACCGGCCACGGCCACTTCGACATGGCGTCGTACGACCGCTACCTGTCCGGCCAGCTCGAGGATTACGACTACCCGAGCGAGGCGATCAACGAATCGCTGAAGAACCTGCCGAAGGTCGGGACGTAGGGCGGGCCACGCCTGCCGAGCGCCCTGCAGACTGACGGCGTCGGCGGCCGCGGGCCGCCCTACGGCTGGGGCAGGTGCCGGCGGAGAAAACCGGAGACGCCGTCGTTGAAAGCATCGTTGCGGTCGCCGGCAACCATATGGCCGGCGGCCGCAACATCGCAGACTTCCAGCGCCGGCAGATGGGTGCGGAACTCGGCGATGCTGTCTTCGCTGACGATGTCGCTTTCCATGCCACGCACCAGCAGCGTCGGCACCCGGACCCTGGCCGCAGCCTCGTACAACCGCTCGGTGAAGCGCGGCGGCTCGGAAACCACCTGGGCATTGGCGACGAAAGCGGGATCCCAATGCCAATGCAGGCGGCCGTCGGCACGCTTGCGCAGGTTCTTCATCAAGCCTGAAGGATCACGTGGCCGGCGGCGTTGCGGGTAGTACGCAGCGACGGCATCGGCCGCTTCCTCGAGTGTGGCGAAGCCATCTGGCCGCGCGCGCATGAAAGCGATGATCCGTTCCGCGCCTTCGGGATTCAGCCGCGGTACGACATCGACCAGCACCAGCGCGCTCGCGGTGCCCAACTCGGCCGCTGCGATCAGCGACGCCGCGCCGCCCATCGAAGCGCCAACCAGTGCCGGGGGTGACGGCAGGGTCCGGACGATCGTCTGCAGATCGGCGGCGAGACGCTCGATGCGGTAATCGCTGATCGGCGACCAATCACTTTCGCCATGGCCGCGGGCATCGACATTGATCACCTGATAGCCCTCGGCCAGCAGCCGCGCCATCGCCGTACCCCAGGAATGCCGGGTCTGGCCGCCGCCGTGGCTCAGGATCACGGTCGGTGCAGAAGGATCGCCACCGACATCGACCATGAGCGCCACGCCATCGTCGGCAACGTAGCGGCGCACCTCGGTAGGCGGGGTCAAGGACCTCAACGGTCCGGCTTCGCGCCGAGCACGTCAGCCGTCGCCCGGGTCACCGCGCGGTTCTTGTTCACCGTCTCGTCCCACTCGGACTGCGGCACCGAATCGGCGACGACGCCGCAACCAGCCTGTGCGTGGACCATGCCGTCCTTGATCACGGCGGTGCGGATGGCGATGGCC
>NZ_CAISIQ010000312.1 GCF_903885465.1 uncultured Nevskia sp. | reverse complement strand
TCAGGGAGTGGATTTTCATGTTCGGGCTCGTCGGTGCAGGGGTTGGGAATGCGACTGGAGTGAGCGAACATTAATAGGTAAAAAAAACGACTAGCTATCTACAACGATCAACGGTTTGTTCTTGAAGAACAGCGGTTTTGGCTTGGGAATTGCACTCTCGAAAACTCGCGTAAGGCTTTGGAATCGCGTCAGAAATGCGTCGCGAAAAAGGCTTCCGAGCGAAGTTTTCTGGAGACCCGGAATTCGCTGCTGACGCACGGCGCTGGAACTTTGTGAACAGTTGTTCCATTATTCGCCGCACTTTGCTGAACCCAGCGACGAGGAGCCCATCGCGATGACCCACAAGACCCGTCCGACAGGTCGTGTCAGCACCCTGATCGAACGCCGTGACCGGCTTTCTGTGTGGTCGACTGTCCGCCGGCCGTGCCGGACCGCTCTGCCGCGATTGAATGGCAGCCGAGTCCGGCGGCCGGCATCACAGGCGCAAGCGGCGTGAGCGCAAAGCGTTCCGGGGACCTAATCCGGCTAGGCGATCTGCTCAAGGGCGTGATCGCCACGCTGCCCGAGGTACTGACCGTGCAGCGCGGCTTATGGAATCTGGCGCTCTGCAAGCCGACCTCGATCGGGTCGATCGGCCTGCAGCTGCAGAAACTCGCCGACGCGACGCCGCATGCGATAGCGCTGAAGTTCGACGACCGGCGCTGGACCTATGCCGAATTCAATGCCTGGGCCAACCGCTGTGCTGCGGCCTGCCGCGCCGCTGGGGTGAAGCGCGGCCAGGTGGTCGCGATCATCAGCAGCAACCGGCCGGAAACGCTCGCGGCGATTGCCGGCGTGGTCAAGCTCGGTGCCGTTGCCGCGATGCTCAACCACAACCAGCGCGGCAAGGTACTCGCCCACTCCCTGCAGTTGAGCAAGCCCAGCCTGCTGATCGCCGGCGAAGAATGCGCCGAGGCCGTTGCTTCGCTCGACGGCGAACAGGCACTCGATGCTGCTTGCGTGAAATGCTGGGACGGCGCCGAAACGCCCAAGGGCTGGCTCGACTGGTCAGCCGAATGCGATCGCCAGCCGTCCGGCAATCCGCCGGAAACCGCGACGATCCAGCTCAAGGAACCCGCTTTCCACATCTTCACGTCGGGCACCACCGGCCTGCCCAAGGCTTCGGTAATGAGCCACTACCGCTGGCAGCGCGGCATGGCCGGTCTCGGCCAGATGACTCTGCGGCTGCATGGCGGCGACACCCTGTACTGCGCGCTGCCGCTTTATCACAACAATGCGCTGACGGTCTGCTGGGGTGCGGTGCTGGCCGATGGCGCCGCCCTCGCCTTGTCGCGCAAATTCTCCGCCTCGAAGTTCTGGGACGAGATCCGCAGCCATGAGGCCACCGCGTTCTGCTACATCGGCGAGCTGTGCCGCTATCTGCTGAACCAGCCGCCGAGCCCCAAGGATCGTCAGCATCAGGTACGGCTGATGGTCGGCAACGGCCTGCGGCCGGAGATCTGGGACGAGTTCCAGAACCGCTTCGGCATCGAGCGGATCGCCGAGTTCTACGGCGCCAGCGAATCGAACCTGGCTTTCGTCAACGGCTTCAATCTGTCGAAGACCGCTGGCTTCTGTCCGCTCAGTTACGCCATCGTCGAGTTCGATACCGACGCCGAAAACGCGGTTCGTGACGCCAAGGGCCGGCTGACCAAAGTCGCCAGCGGCGGCGTCGGCCTGCTGATCTCCGAAGTCAGCGAACGGGCACCGTTCGATGGCTACACCGACAAGCGCGCCAACGAAGCCAAGCTGCTGCGCGATGTGTTCAAGAAGGGCGATTGCTGGTTCAACACCGGCGATCTGGTCCGCGACCAGGGCCTGCGCCACATCCAGTTCGTCGACCGGGTGGGCGACACCTTCCGCTGGAAAGGCGAGAACGTCGCGACCACCGAAGTGGAAGCCGCGCTGAACCAGATCGATGGCATCGACCAAGCCGTCGTCTACGGCGTCGAGGTGCCCGGCACCGATGGTCGCGCCGGCATGGCGTCCCTGAGCTGCACCGCGAAGCGTTTCGATGGCAAGCGCATTGCCACCGCCCTGCGCGCCGCCCTGCCCGCCTACGCCGTGCCGCTGTTCATCCGGCTGCGCAAGGAGCAGGAAGTCACCGCGACGTTCAAGTACCGCAAGGTCGATCTGAAGCGAGAAGGCTTCGATCTCGAACAAATCAGCGAACCGCTCTACGTGCTCGACGGCGATAGCTATCGGAAGCTGACTGTCTCGCTGCAAGCAAAGCTCATCGCTGGAGAGCTACGACTGTGAATGCTGTCCTCGCCCACTTTGTCATTCCCGTGGAGGCGGAAATCCAGTTCTGGCTGGCAGAGTCGAACCGTCGAAACTGGATCCCCGCCTGCGCGCGGATGACGAAACATGTAACTACCCGCCACTCGTGAACATCAACCTCGACATCGAACGCCGTCTGCTGCTGCCGATCGACCATGCCCGCGCCATGAAGCTGCTCGACGATCTCGAAGGCACCATCGGCCGCTTCCCGAACCTGAAGAAACTGACTCGGCTTGCCGATGACAGCTACCTTTGGGAAATGCGGACCATGGGCGTGCGCATCGCAAAGATCGCTCATGACCTCAGCTACGCCGCCCGCTACGAGATCGACCGCGATGCCGGTGCGATCCGCTGGCAGCCGCTGAAAGGCCATGGCAACGCACTCATCGGTGGCGAGATTCGTCTCGCCAAAAAGGGCGCACAGACCGAAATGCTGTTCAAGGTCGAAGGCGTCATGCACGACGTTCCCGTTCCACTGCTGTATCGGCCGCTGGCCGGCCCGTTCATCGTCAACAAGATGACGACGCTGATCGAACGCTTCCTGGCTCGCACTGGCGAAGCGCTGACCCTGAAAATTCCTGTCAAAACGTTCCCCAAGAAGAAAACCTCATGAGTACTGCTGATGCCCTGATGGGCCGTGGTCTGCGCATTCTCAACCGCGTATCCGCGTCGCCCTTGATCGATCGTTTCGGCCTGCGCAAGCCGGCCGAGCGCCTGCTGTTTCTGACCTCGAAGAACGCCTTTCGCGCCGCCGACAGGGTCGGCCGCCAGTTCGTCGCCGTGCAGAAACTGGCCAAGCCAGCCAGGCTGCCGAAGGCGTCGGGCCGGGCCTTGTTCGATCTCACCCCGAGCGACGAGCAGCAGATGTTGCGCGACGCCGTGCTGGCTTTCGCCAACGAACAGCTGCGGCCAGCCGCCGTCGCTGCCGATACCGCCTGCAGCACGCCAGCGGCTTTGCTGACCCAGGCTGCCGAACTCGGCGTGGCACTTATGGGCATTCCGGAAGAACTCGGCGGCGCCGGCGCCGAGCGCTCGGCCGTCACCAACGTTCTGGTCCACGAAGCGATGGCGCAGGGTGATCTTGGTCTAGCCGTGGCCTGCCTGGCGCCGAGTGCGGTATCGACCGCGCTAGTGCTCTGGGGCGACGAGCACCAGCAGGCCAAGTACCTGCCGGCATTCACCGGCGAGTCGCTGCCGCCTGCGGCGCTGGCGATCCAGGAGCCGCGCGCGCTGTTCAATCCGTTCGAGTTGCAGACCACGGCGAAGAAGAAGGCTGGCGGTTATGTACTGAACGGCGTCAAGGCGCTGGTGCCGCTGGCGGCAACGGCCGAGTTGTTCATCATCGCCGCCCAGCTCGAAGGCGCGGGCCCGGCGCTGTTCATCGTCGAAGCCTCGGCTGCCGGCTTGAAGATCGACGCCGAACCAGCGATGGGTCTGCGTGCGGCCGCCACCGGCACGGTGACGCTGACCAACGTCGAATTGCCAGGCGACGCCCTGCTCGCCGACGGCGCGGCGGAGGTCTACGCCGAATGCATTTCCTTGAGCCGCATCGCCTGGTGCGCGCTCGCCGTGGGCTGCGGCCAGGCCGCGCTCGATTATCTGATTCCCTACGTCAACGAGCGCGTCGCCTTCGGCGAGCCGATCAGCCATCGCCAGTCGGTGGCCTTCAACATCGCCAACATCGGCATCGAACTGGAAGGCATGCGTCTCGCCACCTTGCGTGCCGCCTCACGCGCCGAACAGGGCCTGGACTTCGCTCGCGAAACCGCGATCGCCCGCAAGCTCTGCGCCGACAAGGGCGTGGTGATCGGCTCCGACGCCGTGCAGCTGCTCGGCGGCCACGGTTTCATCAAGGAACACCCGGCCGAACGCTGGTACCGCGATCTGCGCGCGGTCGGCGTGATGGAAGGCGTCGTTCTCGTTTAACGGACACGAACACCCATGATCAATCTCGAATCTCCCAAGAAGTTTTCCGCGCTGACGATGCAGGCGCACCAGGTTGCGAAGGAAATCTTCCGGCCGATCTCGCGCAAGTACGATCTTGCCGAACACGCCTATCCGAAAGAGCTGGACATGCTCGCTTCGCTGCTCGACGGCATGACCGACGGTGGTGGCGCGGCTGGAGCCGGCGCTGCAGGTGTCGGCCGCGGCACCCGTGAAGACAGCGACGAGAACCGCAACGGTTCCAATCTGTCGTCGCTGGTCGGCGTCATGGAACTGTGCTGGGGCGATGTCGGCCTGCTGCTGTCGATGCCCCGCCAGGGCCTCGGCAATTCGGCGATCGCGTCAGTGGCCAACGAGGAACAGCTGGAGCGCTTCAAGGGCCGCTGGGCCGCGATGGCGATCACCGAGCCGGGCTGTGGTTCGGACTCCGCGGCAATCCGCACCACCGCGGTCAAGGATGGTGACGACTACATCCTCAACGGCGAAAAGATCTACGTCACCGCCGGCGATCGCGCCGAACTGGTGGTGGTCTGGGCGACGCTGGACAGGAACATCGGCCGCGCCGCGATCAAGAGCTTCGTCGTCGAAAAGGGCACGCCGGGCTTCGAACTGGTGCGCCTCGAACACAAGCTCGGCATTCGCGCTTCGGACACCGCAGCCTTCGTGCTGAAAGACGTGCGGGTGCCAGCGAAGAATCTGCTCGGCGATCCGGAAGTGAACGTCGAAAAGGGTTTTGCCGGCGTCATGCAGACCTTCGACAACACCCGTCCGCTGGTTGCCGGCATGGCCCTGGGCCTGACTCGCGCCGTGCTCGAAGAAACGCGCCGCGTGCTCGAAGCCGCTGGCGTGGTCATCGACTACCACGCGCCGGTGATCACCCAGAGCGCTGCCGCTGCGCAGTTCATCGGCATGGAAGCGGACTACGAGTCCGCGCGCCTGCTGACCCTGCAGGCCGCGTGGATGGCCGACAACCGCAAGCCGAACTCGCTACAGGCGTCGATGGCGAAAGCCAAGGCCGGCCGCACCTGTGTCGACGTTGCGCTGAAGGCCATCGAGCTGTGCGGCTCGATCGGCTACAGCGAAACCTCGTTGCTGGAGAAGTGG
>NZ_CAISIQ010000311.1 GCF_903885465.1 uncultured Nevskia sp. | reverse complement strand
TGCAGTTCCACCCGGAAGTCACCCACACCACGCAGGGCGCGCGCATCTACTCGCGCTTCGCCCACGAAATCTGCGGCTGCGGCAACGCCTGGACCGCCGACAACATCATTCACGACGCGATCGACAAGGTGCGCGCCCAGGTCGGCAACGGCCGCGTGCTGCTGGGCCTGTCCGGCGGCGTCGATTCATCGGTGGTCGCCGCGATGCTGCACAAGGCGATCGGCGACCAGCTGACCTGCGTGTTCGTCGACCACGGCTTGCTGCGCCATCACGAAGGCGATCAGGTCATGCAGATCTTCGCCAAGAACCTGGGCGTGAAGGTCATCCGAGTCGACGCCGAAGCACGCTTTCTCGGCGCGCTGAAAGGCGTGTCCGACCCCGAAGCCAAGCGCAAGATCATCGGCCGGCTGTTCGTCGAAGTGTTCGACGAAGAGGCGCACAAGATCACGGGCGTAGATTTCTTGGCGCAGGGAACCATCTATCCCGACGTGATCGAGTCCGCCGGTGCCAAGACCGGCAAGGCGCACTTGATCAAGAGCCACCACAACGTCGGCGGCTTGCCCGAGCACATGAAGATGAAGCTCGTCGAGCCGCTGCGCGAGCTGTTCAAGGACGAGGTGCGCAAGATCGGTGTCGAACTCGGCCTGCCGCGCGACATGGTCTACCGCCACCCGTTCCCGGGCCCCGGCCTCGGCGTCCGCATCCTCGGCGAAGTGACCAAGGAGGCGGCGGATACCCTGCGCATTGCCGACTACATCTTCATCGAAGAACTGCGCGCCGCCGGCTGGTACGACAAGACCTCGCAGGCCTTCGCGGTGTTCCTGCCGGTGAAGTCTGTTGGCGTCACCGGCGATGGCCGCCGCTACGCCCCGGTGATCGCGATCCGCGCCGTCGAAACCATCGACTTCATGACCGCCCGCTGGGCGCGGCTGCCGTATGAGCTGCTCGAAAAGGTCAGCCTTCGGATCGTCAACGAGATCAACGGTGTGTCGAGAGTGGTCTACGACATCTCCGGCAAGCCGCCGGCGACGATCGAGTGGGAGTGACAGGCCCGCAGTTCTAGGCCGTACCAGACGACATTCCTGGAACGCAGCGGTTCACGGCGCTGAACATGCGGGGCTGGCGGTACCGCGTTGCGCCAGCCGGAAGATCGGCAGCGCCAGCACCGATGTTGCCGCCAGCACCACGAAGGCGAGGCCGAAATGCTGGCCCGCGCCGACCACGGCGTTGGCCATGGCCGGGCTGAGTGCCGCGCCGACGCCCTGCAGCGTCATGACGAAACCCAGCGCGGTGTTGAAGCGGCCGCTGCCACGCGTGTAGCGCTGCACCAAGAGCGGCGTGGCTACCCCGAGCGCGCCGGCGGCCAGGCCATCGAGTATCTGCACTGGGATATTGTTCCATTCGCTGGCGAACGCGTAGGCGAGTGCGCCGCGCAGGGGCAGCACGAGGATGGCGGCATACACGAACCAGGCAACGTCGTAGCGGCGGCTGCGCGCAACCCATAGAGCCACCGGAATCATCGTGAGCTGGGCGACGACGATCGCGATGCCAGTCCACAGCAGTGGCGCCGAATCGGCGACGGTGGCGGCCAGTCGCTGGTTCAGCAGCGGCAGCATTGCGGCATTACCAAGGTGGAAAAAGGCGCAGGCCAGCGCGAAGAACAGCAGAGGGCGGTTGCGGAAGAGGCTGACGATCGGCGCGTGCCCCTGTCCGTCGATCTCGGCAGGCCTTGCATCTTGCGGCTCGTCGCCGCGCGCAGCTTCGTGGTCGATTTCGGCGGCGCGGATGGCCCACGCTGAGAGCAGCGCGCCCACCGTCAAAGCCGCCATCACCGCCAGCATCCACGGTGCGCCGAACAGGTGCGCTGCCAGCCCCGCGCCGACCGCCGAGATCATGTTGCCGGCGTGGCTGAAGGCCTCGTTGCGCCCGGTCTGCTGCTTGAAGCCTGCGGATCTGGCGAGGCCCAGGGTCAGCGCAGCCATCGTGGCGGCGAGCACCGCGCCGGCGACACCGGTGACGATCTGTGACGCGATCAGCATCGACGCCGACAGCGTGGTGAAGGCGATCGCGCTGGCGGCGAGCACGGCGAGGGCCGCGACCACCGTCATCGCGCGCTTGGCGCTGGAGCTGTCAACCCACGCCCCGGCGAACGGCGTCATGGCCACGGCGGCCAGGCCGCCGGCGGTCATGGTGTAGCCGATCAACTCCTGCTGAACACGGTGTTCCTGCAGGTAGGTCGCCAGGAATGGCCCCAGTCCATCGCGCACGTCGGCCATGAAAAACGCCAGCCAGGTCAGCGCCAGCAGGGACGTCGATCGATGGCGCATCGCTGGGCTGCGTCAGTGCGCGGATTCGACTGACTTGCCGTTGACGCGCCGCGCCTCGATCACCCGGCCATTGCCGGTCACTAGAGGCCGCGCAATCCCTTCAGCCTTCACTGGGTCGCCGATCTTCAGCCCCAGCCTGGCGAGTCCTTCGGGCTTGGTGTGTATGAAGTCCCCGTTATCGAGCACCACGCCGTTGGCGGCACCGTGCTTCGCGTAGTTGTAGCGGATCACCTTACCGCTGGCTTCTTCGCTTGCGGCCGATACCTTCGGCGGCTTGCCGTCGATCGAGGCCAGGCGTTTGAAAACGTAGACCCAGTGCGCTGGCTCGCCTTTGGGCGACGGGCCGGGGTCGCTGCCTTCGATCACCAGCGCCTGGCCAATGCGCAGCGCGGCGAATTGCTCGGTGACAGACAGGTCGTGCGGATCGGTGACGAACTGCGTCGACACGCCGTCGGTCTCGATCAGCACGCCTTCGATGGCGCCCTTCGGGCTGTAGATCAGGTGCTGGAAACGGCCTTCGACCGACCAGACGTCGGCTTCGTGATGGGGATGCGGCATGGCTTGCTCTCCGTGAAAAGTGTTGAAGAAATGAATCAGGGGGCGGCTGGCGTCGGCGTCAACCGTTCTCCGCGCGGACCGCGCGGCAAACCGAACGATGGCGATGGACGCAGCTGCGCAAAGGCGCAGGAACCGAACGTCATGAAGACGGCGCAGGCGGCAAGACGGAAATGAATGGGCATGGGGCACTCCTGGCGGACGAGCCTGACGGATCAAGCGCCGTGCCCGCCTTGGATACCTGTCAACTCAAGGGTTTGTATCGGCGCCTCGACGCCTCGACGCATGAGCTGCGGACACCCCGATGTCCGCTATCCGGACGCTTCAGCCCAGCCGCAACAGGAGCGCCGTTGCGGCGCAGACCAGCAGGAACGGAATGCTGATCTTGTGGAACTCGCGCAGCCCCTTGGGCAGCGCGGCGAGCCGCAGCGCGATCAGGTTGGCCAGCGAGCCGAGCACGCAGCCGAAGCCCCCCACGCTGACACCGGCGGCCAGCGCCGGCAGGTCGCGCACCGGGCCGTCGAGCAGGATCGCCGCCGGCACGTTGCTGATCACCTGCGACGTGGCGATCGCGGCGAGGTAGGCGCGCCAGCCCTCGGCGATCGGCCATTGCTTCAGCTGTGCTGCGATGGCGGGCAACTCGGCCAGTTGGCGCAGGTCGACGAACATCAGCGCAATGATCGCCAGCAAGGCCCAGTCGACGCCGCGCAGCACGCGCGGATGGAGCAGCAGAAACGCGCCGAACACCAGGCCCAGGCCGGCCAGCAGCCAGTGCTGATCGAGCGCTACGACGAAGGCAACGAACAGCAGGCCCGCCAGGCTCAGCAAGCGCGGCTGCACTGTTGCCGCTTCGGCGGCAGGCTTGAGCGTGATCGGCGTGCGCGGCACCAGCAGCCACACCGCCACCAGCAGCCAGAACAGCATGACCGCCACCGTCGGCGCCATCATCGCCATGAAGCCCAGGAAGCTGTCACCCGAGCGGTGCCAGAGATAGAGGTTCTGCGGATTGCCGATCGGCGTGAGCGCGGAGCCGGCGTTGACCGCCAGCGCCTCGAGGACCACCAGCCGGGCCAGCGGCAAATGGGCTTGGGTCGCCAGCACGCGGGTCAGCGGTACCAGCAGGAACAGACTCACGTCGTTGGTGACCAGCGCCGACAGCAGGGCCGCTCCCGCGGTCAGCAACAAGGCGAGGCTGCGCAGATCGGTGACCTTGCCGAGCAGCCGCTGCGCGGTCGCCTGCAGCATGCCGCTCCGCTCCACACCCTGGGTGATGACCAGCAGGCCGGCCAGTGCGCCGACGGTTTGCCAGTCGACCAGCTTCAGATAATCCAGCGGCGCACGCGGACGGAAGAAGGCGAAGACGATCGCCACCGCGACCAGCACCCAGAGCAGGCCATTGCCGCCGGTTTCTCCGGCTGGGGCTGCATCGTTGGAAGGGGCGGGGCGGGCGCTTGCAGTGTCGGACATGCGTAGGGGAATCAGTCGAGGCCGTACTGCGCCATCTTGCGATAGAGCAGCTGGCGGTGGATGCCGAGACGGCGTGCGGTTCCGGCGCGATTGCCTCCGGTCCGGGTCAGGGCATGGGCGATCAGCAGCAAGCAGCCTGCCGGAGGCCTGCCAGATGCCACCTTCAACGTGGGTGCTTCGATCAGCACCCGTTGCAGCAGCACCTGCAGCAGATCGAGCTGAGGCTGGGCCTGCGTGGCATCGGGCATCGACTTGGCATAACGCTGACGCCCCATGGTGATGGGGCGAAAGGTTACGCGATGTACCCGGTCAAAGACGCGGAAGCAGGTTCGGCTTGACGGATAAGGACGGGAGGCACCAGCCGGATGCCGCACAGGCGCCCGAGGCCCAGCATTTCGATCGGGAAGCGGTTGAACGATGGTTCGACAGGCTGCGATGGCCGCCGGTCCTGATCAGCTACATCGGAGAAAGTCCAAGCGGTTCATCCGCGACCTGCGCGGTCCGAATTCGAAAGCAAGCTGCGGAGTGCTGCGCCATCGGCCGCTGCCTAAAGTGCCGCCATCGCTCAAGATGAGCGCTGGAGAGCTCTGATGAACAAGTCGAAGGAAATCGAAATGCTGGCTGCGACGACGGTCCGCGATCCGCGCTGGTCGCAGGTCCAGGCCCGTGATGCGGCGGCCGATGGCCAATTCTTCTATTCGGTGCGGACCACCGGCGTCTATTGCCGGCCGTCTTGCGCGGCGCGCCCGGCGCGGCCGGAGAACGTCGCATTTCATCTGACTGTAGCGGCAGCCGAAGCGGCCGGTTTCCGGCCCTGCAAGCGCTGCAAGCCGGATCAGCCGCCGCTGGCCGAACAGCATGCCGAGCTGATCGCCACCTTGTGCCGCGTCATCGAGCGCGCGGAGGTAACGCCGACCCTGGAAGCGCTGGCCGCGCAGGCGGCGATGAGCAGCTTCCATCTGCATCGCGTGTTCAAAGCGGTGACCGGGTTGACGCCGCGCGCCTACGCAGCAGCCCATCGCGCCAAGCGGGTGCGCAGCGAATTGAACCGGGTGGGCTCATCGGTGACCGATGCGATCTACGACGCCGGCTACAACTCCAATGGCCGCTTCTACGCCGAAGCCGACGGCATGCTCGGCATGACGCCGAGCGATTACCGCGCCGGCGGCACCAACACCGAAATCCGCTTCGCGATCGCTCAGTGCACGCTCGGCGCGATCCTGGTGGCGGCGAGTGCGCGCGGCGTCTGCGCGATCCTGATGGGCGACGATCCCGATGCGCTGGCTCGCGATCTGCAGGATCGCTTTCCGAAGGCGAGCTTGATCGGTGCCGATGCCGCGTTCGAAGCGACGGTGGCCCAGGTCGTCGGCCTCGTCGAAGCGCCGAGAGTGGGGCATGACCTGCCGCTCGATGTCCGCGGCACGGCGTTCCAGCAAAGAGTCTGGCAAGCCTTGCGAGAAATCCCGGCTGGCGAAACCGCAAGCTATGCCGAGGTCGCCCGCCGCATCGGCGCGCCGACGTCGATGCGCGCCGTCGCCCAGGCTTGCGGTGCGAATGCGCTGGCGGTGGCGATTCCCTGCCATAGGGTTGTGCGCAGCGATGGCGCCTTGTCCGGCTATCGCTGGGGCGTCGAGCGCAAGCGCGTGCTGCTCGATCGCGAAGCGCAGCCATGACCGATGTCGCAGCCATCGACTGGCCGCGCGTGCTCGCCGATCTGGACGCGCACGGCGCGGCGGTGATCGCAGGCCTGCTTGATCCCGAGCAATGCCGCGCGATGGCCGCCCGCTATGGCGATGCGCAAGGCTTCCGCAGCCGCGTGGTGATGCAGCGCCATGGCTACGGCCAGGGCGAGTACCGCTACTTCGACTATCCGCTGCCCGATCTGGTCGCCAGCCTGCGCACGGCGATCTATCCGCAACTGGCGCCGATCGCCAATCGCTGGAACGAGCGGATGAATATCGACACCCGCTATCCGGCGACGCACGCGGACTACCTCGCGCGCTGCCACACCGCCGGCCAGACAAGGTCTACGCCCTTGCTGCTGAAGTACGGCCCGGGCGACTACAACTGTCTGCATCAGGACCTGTACGGCGAGCAGGTGTTTCCGCTGCAACTGGCGGTGCTGCTGTCCGAGCCAGGACAGGACTTCAGCGGCGGCGAGTTCGTGCTCACGGAGCAGCGGCCGCGCATGCAGTCACGGCCGGAGGTCGTGCCGCTGAAGCAGGGAGATGCGGTGATCTTCGCGGTGCATCACCGGCCGGTGGCCGGCTCGCGCGGCAGTTATCGCGTGAACCTTCGCCACGGCGTCAGCCGTATCCGTTCAGGGCTGCGCCACACGCTCGGCATCATCTTTCACGACGCGGCCTGATGCAGACGCTGGCGCTCTTTGACGAGCCAGAAATTTCTCGAGAACCGAAGCAGATCACTGACGGCGCGATGCTGTTGCCGGGCTTCGCGCTGGCGGTTGATCGTGAGTTGCTCGAAGCCGTTGAGCGGATCGTCACCGCCGCGCCGTTCCGTCATCTGCAGACGCCGGGCGGCCTGACGATGTCGGTGGCGATGAGCAACTGCGGCCACCAGGGCTGGGTGTCGGATCGTCGCGGCTATCGCTACGAAGCCTGTGATCCGTTGAGTGGCCAGCCGTGGCCAGCGATGCCTGAGACCTTCGCGGCACTCGCGAACGCAGCGGCGACAGCGGCTGGCTTCGACGACTTCAGTCCCGACGCCTGCCTGATCAATCGCTATCTGCCCGGCGCGAAGATGTCGCTGCATCAGGATCGGGACGAGCGTGATCTATCAGCGCCGATCGTGTCGGTATCGCTCGGCCTGCCGGCGGTGTTCCAGTTTGGCGGGACGTCGCGGAAAGATGCAGTGCAACGTGTGCCGCTGAGGCACGGTGATGTCGTGGTCTGGGGCGGCGCTGCGCGATTGCGCTTTCATGGCGTGCTGAGCTTGAAGGCGGGCCAGCACGCCTTGCTTGGCGAGCGGCGGATCAACCTGACCTTTCGGCGCGCCCGCTGAGCGTCATCGCTGGAGATCAACCATCGCCTGCGCCAGGGCCTCGACGGTCAGCGGCGCCGAGCCCTCGGCCTTGTTGCTGATCGTCACATAAGCCTTGTGGCCGGCCTTCGTGGTGGCGGCGATCACCTTGACCAGCGCCGCCCGGGTTTCGAGATCGGGATCAACGAGCTTGTCGTACGGCGCGTAGAGCTGTTTCGCTTCCTCGTAACCGAACGCGCCATGCACCCGGTGCAGGTTCCAGCGGCAGACGAGGGGACGCGGCCACAGCGCACGCAGCATCGGCAACTGCTCGGCGATCGGCGGCATCTTCGCGTGCAGGCCCAGGCAGTAGGTGGCGCCGGCATCGCGCAGCAGGTTGGCGAGACGCATTGCATACGGTGGCTGCAGGAACAGCGGATCGCGCACTTCGACAGCGACCACGGCATCCGGCGCTACTGGCAGCAAGGAGGGCAAGGCGGCGAGCATCGTCGCCAGCTGATCGAGTACCCGATCGAGCCGCTTCAGCCAGGCTTCCGGCAATGGACTTAGCTGGAACACCAGCGCGCCGAGCTTGTGCCCGAGCCCGGCCAGCGCCGGTTCGACGAACTCGCGAACCGCCAGCTCCGGGTCGAGGAAGTTGCGGTTCATGGTCATGCCGCGGCCAGTCTCGTCGCGGACCAGCGCATCGCTGACCAGGCTCGGCGCCTTGATGACGAAGCGGAAATCGTCCGGCACCTGCAAGGCATAGCTCGTGTACTGGCTGACCGTCAGCGGCCGGTAGAACGCACGATCGACGCTGACCGCACGCATCAGCGGGTGCTGCGAGTAGGCACGCAGGCCTTCCTTCGACAGCTTCGCGTCCGGGTAGTCCTCGGCCCAGATCAGCCCGGTCCAGCCCGGATAGGTCCACGACGAAGTGCCGAGATGCAGCGTCTTCGGCAAGGCTGCGGTCAGCGCCTGATGCTCGGGACGCGGCGCTGCGGGTTGCACCGAGGTCGACGCCTTTCGCCGTGGTGCCGGTGCGGGCGGAGGCGGAGCTTCTGGGAACAGAGAATCTTGCATGGTCTGAATGTTAGTTCTTGGCGCTGCGTCGATGTCATGCTTCGCGCCCCATGGATTGCCCGCACTACACCGCCAACCGCTGCCGCTCCTGTACCGAGCTGGAGCGGCCGTACGCCGACCAGTTGGCGGCCAAGCAGGCGCATTGCCAATCCTTGCTTGCGGATCACGTCGGGCTGGACTGGCTGCCGCCGGTCGCGAGTGCCGAGGCCGGCTTCCGCAACAAGGCGAAGATGGTGGTCAGCGGCACGGCGCTGCAGCCGATCCTCGGCATTCGCGACGCGGTCGGGCAGGGTGTCGATCTGTCCGATTGCCCGCTGTATCCGCCGTCCATGCAGGCCTGCTTCCCGGCGCTCAGCGCTTTCATCGTCCGCGCCACGCTCGATCCCTACGATCTCGCCAGCCGCCGCGGCGAGCTGAAATTCGTGCTGCTGACCGAGGCTGACGATGGCTCGCTGATGCTGCGCTTCGTGCTCCGTTCTGAAGCGACCGTCGCCCGCATCCTCAAGCATCTGGCCTCGCTGCTGCAGGCCTTGCCGCAGCTCGCCGTGGTCTCGGTGAACCTGCAGCCCGAGCACAAGGCGGTGCTCGAAGGCGAGCGCGAAATTCTGCTCAGCGAAGCGTCGCGGCTGAGTATCGGCGTCAACGACATCACGCTGCATCTGCGCCCGCAGAGCTTCTTTCAGACC
>NZ_CAISIQ010000310.1 GCF_903885465.1 uncultured Nevskia sp. | reverse complement strand
GTGCCGTTTCCGCACAACTGCACGGTCGGCACCTGTGGCTCCTGCAAGTGCAAGCTCAAGTCCGGACGCGTCTCGGCGCTGACCGACTTCGGCTACACGCTGTCGCAGCAGGAAATCGCCGCCGGTTTCATCCTCGCCTGTCAGGCCATCCCGAAGGATGCGCTGACTCAGGTGGAAGTCGAGAGTCAGGCGCTGGATGCGCCGGCAGTGGAGTCGTTCACCGGCAAGATCTCGGCCACCGAGACGCTGACTCACGACATCGTCAAGATCACCCTTGCTCTGGATCGACCGATCAAGTTCGTGGCTGGGCAATACGCGAATCTGAAGTACCCGAATATCCAGCGCGCTCGAAACTATTCGTTTGCCGATGCGCCGGATCGGGATGGCCGCCAGCAGATCAGCTTCTTCATCCGCAAGGTGCCGAACGGCATGTTCACCGAAGCCTTGTTCAAGGGTGAACTGAATGACATGACCTTTGATGTGGAAGGCCCGCACGGCAATTTCCATCTCCATCCGGGTACGGCGCCGATGGTCTGCATCGCCGGTGGTTCAGGCTTGGCGCCGTTGCTGTCGGTGCTCGAAGCCGGTCGCAAGGATCGTGTCCAGCGGCCTTGTGCTTTCCTGTTCGGGGCGCGGACGCAGGCGGATCTCTATGGTCTGGAGCAGATCCAGCAGATCTCTCAGAACTGGAATGGCAAGTTCGTGTTCCTGCCGGTGCTCTCGCATGAGCCAGCCGACAGCTCCTGGACCGGTGCTCGTGGTCTGGTCACGCAGTTCATCACCGATGCCTTGCCCGATATCGATTGGTCCACTGCCGAAGGCTACATGTGCGGCCCTCCCGGCATGATCGACGCCGGCATGTCTTCCATGACCGAAGCCGGCATGAAGCTCGATGCCATCTTCTACGACAAGTTCACTGACGAAAGTCATTCGGCAAAAATGCCCTGATGCGCTTGGGGCACTTCCCTGCAAGCAGAGCATTTCAGCGAGATCTTTCCGGGCTCACGGCTTCTCGCCTCTGGGCAGTGCCGGCGTCGTTTCACCACACGGATTCGTGTTAGTGACAAATACCGAACGTTCAACTGCAGTCGGGCTTGCCGGTCTGCTGGCCAGCTTCTGCGCCCAGGCTTCGCTGGGTATCTACGAGCAGGGCAATGGCGTCAAGGCGATGGGCATGGGCGGCGTCAGCTATGTCGGCGTCGATGAATCGACGGTGCTCAGCGCCAACCCAGCGCTGGCGATCAGCCAGGGCAGCCGCTTCGATCTCGGCAATGATCTGCTGATCGTCAGCGGCGGCACCCGGATCCGCGGCAACGCGGCGGGGCCGGACGAGTACTACGATTCTTCGGGCAAATCCCTGTTCCCGATTCCGCAGCTCGGCCTCACCGTGCCGATTGCAGAGCACTGGGCGTTCGGCGCAGCCGCGTTCGCCGCCGGCATCGGTCCGGACTAGCCGCGCAGCCCCTATGCGCGCTTTGCGCAGGGCCAGGGTGCGGATGTGGCAGCGCGTTCGGCAACGGCGCTGAACACGCTGAAGGTCGCCGGCATCTCGCTGGCGCTGGCGCACGAGATCCTTCCTGGCCAGTCGATCGGCCTGTCGGCCAACCTGCAACACCAGTAAATCTCCACCGAAGGCACGGCGCCGTTCGCGTCGATGTCCGTGGCACCTGATTTCGTCGGCAACCAGGGCCAGCATGGCGGCTTCGGCATCAGCTTCACGGCGGGCTGGACCGGCACCATCACGCCCTGGCTCAGCGGCGGACTGTCGTATCGCTCCAAGGCCTGGCAGCAGCGCATCGAGCAGTACCGCGGCCTGCTGCCCGACGGCGGACGGCTGGAATTGCCGGCGATCTTCGGCGGCGCCCTCGAAGCCCGGCCTTCGGAAAGCTGGCGCCTCGCCGTCGAGTACCAGCATTACGACTATTCGGGCAGCAACGGCTTCGGCAACACCATCGATCTGCTGTTCGCCGGCGTGCCGCTCGGCGCCAAGGATGGCCCCGGCTTCGGCTGGCGCGACCAGAACGTCTACAAGTTCGGCTTCCAATACCTGGCGACGCCGCAGGTGACCCTGCGCGCCGGCGTCAGCTACGCAACCAGCCTGCTACCGCGCTCGCAGACCCTGTTCAACGGCCTGGCTCCCGCAACGCCGCAATGGAACCTTGGCGTCGGCGGGACACTCGGACTGACGAGCAACTCGGAAGTCAGCTTCGTGATGGCGACCACAGAACACAACACGGTACGCGGCAAGGACTCGATTCCGGACGCCTTCGGCGGCGGCGAGGCCGATATCGACTTCAAGTGCTTCAATGTCGGAATCTCGTACGGTAGACGTTTCGGCAAATCGCGCGCAGGCGCCAGGAGTTGAACCGATGAACAAGCGCCAACCTTTGCTGCTCCTCGCGATCCTGCCGCTGTTTGCAGGTGCGGCACTGGCGGCTGCCCCTGCAGCGCCAGCCCCGGCGCGAGCGCCCACTAAAGCACCCACTCAGGCCCAGGCCCAGGCTCCAACCAAGCCCGCTGCGGTGCCGCCTGCCGCGAAGCCGAAACCGCCTGTGCCCGTCGACTACCGCTTCGAAGCAACGGTCACCATCGATGCCGTGCAGGATTGGACCAAGAACGATCCCAAACATCCGGGCGAGCAGTTCTCCAAAGCCACCACCCAGCAGCGCTGGGAAGTGGTGACCACCCTGCACTCCGATGGCGTGCTGGAAGTTCGCGATCTGCTCGATGCTGATCTCAATACCCGGCTGGAAGCCAAGGTCATCCATCTCGCCCGCCGGGCCAAGCAGGCCATCGAAGCGCGCGGCGGCAAGCTGGTGCTGCCGACCACGCCCGAAGAAAAGCTGGCAATGGATCGCCGCTTCCAGGTCGACATCCAGAAGTGCAACGGCGTGGCCACCTGCACCGGCGCCCTGAATCTCGAATATGCCGCCGTCTACGCAGCGCTTGAATATCCGGAAGCGCTGGAGGAAGACGAAAACATCGACGGCCAGTATCTGTATCTGGAACCCTTCAAGGACTGCCCTTCGCATTCGCATATCCAGCTGACGATGGCCATCGACGGCAAGCGCTGGAACAAGGACGTCGACAAGTTCGTCGACTTCTCCGAGCGCCGCTCGGCCGATACGGTCGATCGCATCAGCGATGGCCTGAGTCTGTGCAGCCATTACCTGATCGTCATCGACACCCTGGACCCGAAGCGCGGCATGCGCGTGGAGAACGTGTTCTTCCCGTCGACGGTTGGCGTCACCGAATACACCGAGCGCGGCCGGACCCAGAAGACCACCGAATCACAGCCGATGCCGGGCGCGGTCATGGAATGGGTCGACGCCACGCTGCGTCAGGCGCCGCTCAGCGGCAAGGCCAGCGCGGATCTGCCGCTGAGCATCTCGCTGAATGGCGTTTCGATCTGGCTGGGTCTGTGGAGCGGCACTGCGAAAACCACACTGGAATGGCGTTTGGTGCCGGCGCCCGCCGCAGTCAAGAAGCCCTGATCGAGGGCTAGCCCCTGAATGCTTAAAGTGCCCCCAAAAGGCACTTCAAAACTCATCCCGGATTGGTATTCCTACGTACTGGATGCCATACACGCCCGAATGAACCGAGATCGCCAACCATGCGAATCAACCTGCACCGCCGCGCCCTGCTGCTGATCTGCTTCAGCCTCACGACCCTCGCTGGCGGTTGCAAGGAAGAGAAGAAGCCGGTGGAGATTCCGCCGGATCAACTGGTCGGCTTGTTCAAGAACATCAGCGGCTGCCGCCAGAAGTACGCGGAGATGGATGCCAGGATCGACGCGGCCGGCGTCCGCAATCCGGCATTCCATCGAGTGCCGGGCTTTCCCTACCTGCGTACCGATCGCCTGATGGCTTCCTATCGCGATCAGCTCGGTACCTTCGACGAAGCCGCCGGCTGGGTGCGCCGGATGCGCGAGTTCGACCAGGAAGCGCGCGAGTTCGAATACGAGAACCTGGGCATGACCTCGCAGGAAGCAGCGATCCTGCGCTTCGATTTTCTGGTCTGCAGCCAGGGGCTGGCCGGGCTGGAGATGGAGATTCCTTCGAACTTCGAACTGGTCCGCGAGAGCGCATCGGTACCGGACGACTATTCGACCAAGACCCAATTGCTGGGCCTTTATCCGCTCAGCACGCCGCTGCTGCGTTCGAAGATCGGCCGGTTCGAAAAGGCCGTCCGCGCCGAATTCGCCCAGCCGGCCGAGGCCTTGATCGGCAACAGTCCGCAGGTGCTCTGGCAGGTCGAAGCCGTTGAAGATCTGAGCCTGGTGCCGAAGCACATCTACGACACCTCGCCGGACGAACTGGGCCTGCCCGGCCTGGTCGATTCCGCCTGGCGTGCAGTTGCCGAAGCCTATGCACCGCAGCTGGCCGGCGCTGCCGATGGCAAGGCCGGCCTGCTGGGCGCACCGACCTGGACCGCATCCGGCCTCACCGTCGACACCAGCAAGCCGACGGTGAACTACCAGATCGGCTTCGTCCGCTTCGGCCAGATGAGCCTGATCCAGGTCGATTACTTCCTCTGGTTCAAGCGGCCCGCCGGTACCAGCGTCGCCAAGGACGCAGCACCGATCGACGGCCTGATCTGGCGCGTGACCCTGGACGAATTCCTCAAGCCGCTGGCCTACGACTCGCTGCGCGCATCCGGCAGCGAGCACTTCTGGTTCCCGGTGCAGACCCGTCTGCAGCGGCAGGCGGCCGTCGACGGCCAGCCGCCGTTCCTGCCGCAGGACGGTCTGGCGCCGGAGAGCCCGCGCCTGCTGCTGGCCAGCAGCAACGGTGAACTGCGCCGCGTGCAATCTGCAGCCACGCCGCTGGCGAAAGCCGAAACCCGTCGCTATCAGCTGCAGCGCTACGAGGACCTGTACCGGCTGCCACTGCCTGGTGGCGGCAGCCGCAGCCTGTTCGACACCGCCGGCTTCGTGCCCGGCACCGATTCCGAAGCGCCGGGCTGGATGCTGGCCAGCGGCATCGC
>NZ_CAISIQ010000309.1 GCF_903885465.1 uncultured Nevskia sp. | reverse complement strand
TCGCTGCGCTACTTCTGGACTCCGCGAACGCCGCAGGGCCTGGCCACCGATCTCGATCGGGTGCTGCGCTTCTATGCCGCCCACTGGAAACGATCGAAGGCGCTGCTGATCGGTTACTCACAGGGTGCCGATGTGCTGCCGTTCGCCGTCAACCGCCTGCCGGCAGCGTCCAAGGACCTGGTCACACGAACCGTGCTGATGGGCCTCGGCGAAAAGGCGGCGTTCGAGTTCCACCTCGGCAACTGGGTCGGCGACGACGATGGCGGCGAGCCGATCCTGCCGGAGGCCAGCAAGCTGAGCGCGTCTTCCGCGCTGTGCCTGTACGGACAGGACGAGGATGACTCGCTGTGTCCGAAGATCCCGCCGGGGCATGTCCATGCCATCGCCCTGGCCGGCGGTCATCACTTCGATGGCGACTACGACAAGCTGGTGGAATTGATTCTGTCGAGCCCCAAGTAGCGCTGGCATCGATCCCGGAACCGCAGCGGCAGCAATGACGCTGCGGTTCGAAGACGCTGCCAATGTTTCAAATGTAATGACCGGGACGGCAGATGAAATCAGCCGTTCCAGACCGCCGCCCAGCATCCACTCACGAGTGGGATGGCGGCGGACCTCCGCACTAGTCCTCCTCGTGATTGCCATGCCGGCCTGCTTGGCGCGGCATGGCTCATTCACTTGAACCATCGAGAGCTAGCCATGCGCGTCTTTCATCGTCATCACCTCGCCGCCGCCCTGATCCTCGTCTCCGGGTCGGTGTTCGCTGAAGCCAGCATCGACGAGGTGTATCGGACGGCGGCCGCGGGGCATCTGTCCGAAGCCCAGTCGATGATGCAGGACGTGCTCAAGGCGCATCCGGACAGCGCCAAGGCGCACTTCGTCGAAGCGGAACTGCTGGTTCGCCAGAACAACAACGGCGCCGCACGCGCCGAGCTCGCCAAGGCGACAGCCATCGATCCCGGCCTGGCCTTCGCCAAGCCGCAGGCGGTGGAGGCTCTGAAGACGAGCCTGGGTGCGACACGCCAGGATCGTCCGCTCCAGGCTTCCAGCCCGGCGGCCTCGCGCGGCATGAGCTTCTGGTTCTGGCCGTTGGCCGTCGGCCTGCTGATCGCGGCCCTGATGTGGAAACTGGGCCGCAATCGCGGTTTCAGTCCGGCGCCCGCTGCGCGCATGGCCACGCCTTATGGCGAAACGCCGTCGCCCGCGTACGGCCCAGCAGCGCCCGCGGCCGCGCCCGGTGTCGGCTCAGGTTTGCTGGGTAGCCTCGCGACCGGTGCTGCGATCGGTGGCGGCATGGTCGCCGGCGAAATGCTCGTGCATCGCTTGCTGGATGGCCCATCCGAACGGGGTGGCGGCTATGCACCGACCAACAATGATCGGGCCAATAATCAGGATCGATTTCCGGATCAGGCGCCGGTCGATCAGACCATGGGCGGCCAGGACTTCGGCATCGATAACGCCAGCAGCTGGGATGACGACAGCAGCCGGAGTGATGACGGCGGCTGGTAGATCAGATCAAGGCTAGGCGAACTGCGGCTGCCACTGCTGCGCCTCGGCTGCCCACCGCCAGCTTGCTGTAGATGTTGTGCAGATGCCATTTGACCGTTGGTACCGATACCAGCAGCGCGTCTGCCAGCTTTTGATTAGTCAATCCGGCCTGCAGAAGACGGAGCAGTTCGATCTCACGACTGGTCAGTGACTCGACTGTCTCCGTCGCTGCTCCAGCGGGACAGGCTTCTTCCGCGCGAATGGCTCTGCGATCACCGCCGAGATTCGAGGCCAGCCAATGCTGCAGATCGAGCAGCGGCCTGAGGTCTGCCGCGGAGGCATCGGCTCGCCGCTCGCTGATCAAGGCCAGCACCGGCAGCAGCGGACGACCCGCTGCGAGGATTGGATAGGCGTGGAACTCCGCCGCTGCAGAAGACAGCGCGCGATTGAGCTGGCGCGCGGCTTCCTTCTGCTGGCCCAGATCCCATAGCGCAATCGCGCGGTGGGTGGTCACGGTCAGAAAGAATCCGCCGCAGGATTCGGCGCCGCGCGTCTGTTGCAGCGTGGTCAGCAGGCGTAAGGCCGACTTCGCGTCGCCGTAGGCCAGCTTGAAGCGCGCATCGATCAGCTTCAACGCATCTCGCTGTGCACGCGAAACAAGGTCATTGCCGGATTCCGCATCAAGGAGACGTGTGCGCCGTGCCGTCGCAGCTGCGCCGGTGATGTCGCCGGCGGTGATCTGCAGCGAGGCCTCCTCTTGAGCAAGAGCCAGGTAGAGCCTGCGGTGCTTTTCGCGCAAGGCGGCATCTTGGCCTTCCTGCAATACCTGGACGGCGAGATCCAGCCGGCTCCGGCAAGCATGGAGCCTTGCCTCATTGCGCAGCGCCACGAGCTGTGGTTCCACAGGGCCGAAGATTTCCTTGAAGGCGCGGCCCCTCTCGATATGAGTCATGGCGCGTTCGAAGTCGCAGTGCTGCACGGCGATCTCCGCGTCCAGCAGCGCCGACAGCCCGGCGACGTAACTCTTCTGTCCCAGGCCCAGACCTTGAGAATCCCGGTGCACGCGTTGACCCAGGCTGCTGGCTGCTCGCAGCTGGCCCAGCTCCACGTCGATCATGCCGTGCAGGAAATCGCCCCAGGCAGACAGATAAGCCGCATCGGCACCGTGGCCATGCTCGTGCGCCAGGAGTGCGTACTCGCGGCTGCGCTCGAAATTGCGCAGCGCAAAGTAGCCGTAGCTGAGGCAGTTCGACAGCGTCGCGATCAGGAACGGTTCGTTCGCCGGCACCTGGGCGAACAGCGTGGTGGCGCGGGTCACGCAGTCATCGATGTCGTCCGAGCAGGCCTTGGTGGCGGCCTGCACGGTCTGCGCCCAGAGCAGCCAGCGATCACGTTCGCTCGGCGACAAATCCCAGGCAGGCGGTTGTTCCACCGACAGCAGATCGATCGCCCGCTGAGACACCTCCATGGCCCGCGTCGTGTCTCTGGAGAAAGCGCATGACCAGGCATGACTCAGCAGAATCTCGGGCCTGCGTGTGTGGAACTCGGCTGGCAAAAGGCGCATCCAGTCACGCACGGTGTAGTGATCGCCCCGAAACAACGAGGCGCGAATCGCATGGCGGGCGATCAGGTCGGCCGCCAGCTCGAAGTGTTCGGCGTCGAGCGCATAGCGGATGGCTTCGGTCGGATAGCCGTTGAGCTCAGACCATTTGGCGGCGCGAAAGCAGGCGTCGCGATAGCCTGCTGGATCGGTCTTGCGAAAGGCGTGCTGAAGAAATTCCGCGAACAGGTGGTGGTAGCGGTACCACTGGCCTTCGCGGTCGAGCGCGATCAGGAACAGGTTGGCCTGGCCGATGTAATCCAGCATCGCCCGGGCATCGTCCTGTTGCGTGGTCGCTGCGCAGAGATCAGCGCGCATCCGCCGCAGCGGTGAGGTTTGCAGCAGGAACGAGCGAATGTGCTCGGGCTGAGCTCGGAGCACGGACTCCACCAGATAGCGCGTCAGTTCGAGATCGCGGCCGGAGAAGGTGCTGATCAGCTCCGCCGCAGGTCCCTTGTGCCGGCGCAGAGCCAGCGCCGCCAGTTGCACACCGGTCGGCCATCCTTCTGTGGAATCCAGCAGCGATTGCAGATCGCTGCTGGACAGTTGCAGCTGGTGATAGCGGCTCAGGAATGCCTCGATCTCCGAGCTGCTGAAATTGAGATCTTCCTGGCCAATCTCGGTGACCAGGCCGGAGACCAGCAGCTTCGCGAGATGAAGCGGCAGCTGATGCCTGCTCGCGATCACCAGGGAAAGATCGCGTGGCAAATGCGCGGCGAGACGATCGAGGAAGCGCAGGATTCCAGGTTCGGAGATGTGCTGGAAGTCATCGAGAAAAATGGCGCCGGGTGTCGACAAGGCACTCAGACGGCTGCCTAGACGGTCGAACAGGCTGTCGTAATCCCGCACCGGATTGGCCCCGAGCGCGGTCAGCTCGTCTCGGGCAAAGCCTGGTTCGATGGCTTGCAACGCGCTGATGAAGTACAGCGCGAAGGTGGCCGGATCGTTGTCTTCGGCATCGAGACCCAGCCAGCTCGCCGCAACCTGTTGGTCAACGAAAGCTTGATGCAGCTCGGTCATCAGGTTCGACTTGCCGGAGCCGGCAGGCGCGACGATGACGATCAGCCGATGTAGTGGCAGCCCATCGACCGCCCTGGCCACAAAGCTCGCACGCGAGATGGCACGCGAATCCTGCATCGGCGGCGCCAACTTGCTGGCGATCAGGCCATCGCGCAGCGCGCCCAGGTCGGGCTGTGTCATCTGGCTGTTCATCGGAGGCCTAGCGGGCAGGGTCGCGGATCATAGGTGGCCATCGTCGCCGCTGACCATCTTCGGCACACCCATCCTTGGATCGGTTTTTTGACCGTGGCAGATCCTTACTCTCCCGCCATGACCTTTCCGTCACGGCATGCCGCAGGTATCCGTCAGACGGTTGGGCAGGCGTCCGGGCTTGACGGGCGCAGCCACACGCACTGGATGGAGATCCGATGATGAGCAATTCCCAAATGGCCCCGGCTGACACGGCGCCGCAGTCCACCTACCGGGACGACAAGCGACACTGGTGGTGGCTGCCGCTGCTGGTCGCGATTTCGCCGGTGCTGGGCGTTTACCTCGCGGCAACCACGAGCCAGAACCTCTGGCTGTGGATCACGCCCATCCTCTGGTACGCCGTGCTGCCGGTCGCCGACTGGCTGGTAGGGCGCGACACGCGCAATCCGTCCGACGCCGCGGTGCCCAGCCTGGAGTCGGACCGCTATTACAAGTTCCTGGTCTACGCCTCGATCCCGCTGTTCTACGTGACCTGGATCGTCGGAGCCTGGGCGGTGGCGACACAGGATTACGGCTGGGTCGGATACCTGGGCGTCAGCCTGTCCGTGGCCCTGACCAATGGTCTGGCCCTGGTCGTGGGTCATGAGATCGGACACAAGACCGGGCGCTTCGAGAAGCGTCTCGCCCAGGTGGTGCTCGCAGTCCCGGCCTACGGGCATTTCTCCGCCGAGCACAATCGCGGCCATCACAAGGATGTGGCGACACCGAACGATCCCGCTTCCTCGCGCTTCGGCGAATCGCTGTACGCCTTCGTCCTGCGCGAAATTCCGGGCGCCTTGAGTCGTGCCTGGCACGACGAGAAAACGCGTCTCGCGCGTGCTGGCAAAGGGCCGTGGAGCCTGTCCAACGAGTTACTGCAATCTTTCTCGATCACTGCCGTGCTTTATGGCGCGGCGCTGGTGCTGCTGGGGCCCGTGATCATTCCGTTCCTGCTGATCTCGACGTTCTGGGGCTGGCAATTCCTGTCGACCTCCAACTACATCGAGCACTACGGCCTGCTGCGTCAGCAGCTGCCAGATGGCCGCTTCGAGCGTTGCCGCCCCGAGCATTCCTGGAACGCCGACCACGTCATTTCCAACCTGATGCTCTACCACCTGCAGCGCCACTCGGACCACCACGCGCGGCCG
>NZ_CAISIQ010000308.1 GCF_903885465.1 uncultured Nevskia sp. | reverse complement strand
GACGACGATGGATCTGACCCACGAACTTCCGCTGATCGCGACCATCTCCGTGGGCCTCGGCATCGCCTTCATTGCCGGCTTCGCGGCGATGCGTCTGGGCCTGCCGCCGCTGGTCGGCTATCTGGTCGCCGGCGTGCTGGTCGGGCCGTTCACGCCGGGCTTCGTTGCCGACAGCGAGATCGCCAGGGAACTGGCCGAGATCGGCGTGATCCTGCTGATGTTCGGCGTCGGCACTCATTTCTCGATCCGCGATCTGTGGTCGGTGCGGCGCATCGCCCTGCCCGGCGCGATCGTCCAGATCGGCGTCGCCACCGCGCTCGGCTACTGGCTGGCGACCGCCTGGTGGGGCTGGCCGCTTGGCGGTGCGCTGGTGTTCGGCCTGTCGCTATCGGTGGCCAGTACCGTGGTGATGCTGCGCAATCTGCAGGACCGCGGCCTGGTCGACAGCGCCAATGGCCGCATCGCGGTCGGCTGGCTGGTGGTCGAGGATCTGGCGATGGTGCTGGCGCTGATCCTGCTGCCGGCGTTCGCCAGCCATCTCGGCGGCACCGCGGATTCGCTGACGGTCAGCAGCAAGCCGCTCTGGTACACGATCTCGATCACCTTCCTGAAGATCGCCGCGTTCTTCGGCCTGACCTACGCAATCGGCCTGCGGCTGTTTCCGTGGCTGTCGGCAGCGCTGCTTAAATCCGGCTCACGCGAACTGATCACCCTGTTCGTCACCGTGCTGGCGATCAGCATGGCCTACGGCGCTGCGGTGACCTTCGGCGTGTCGTTCGCGCTCGGCGCCTTCCTGGCCGGCGTGGTGGTCAACGAGGCCGGCCTGACCCAGCGTTTCTCCAGCCAGGCGGAAGTGCTCGAGCACGTGTTCGCGGTGCTGTTCTTCGTCTCGGTCGGCATGCTGTTCGATCCGGCCGTGCTGCTGCGGCAGCCGCTGGAGGTGCTCGCGGTGCTGGCGATCATCATGGTCGGCAAATCGCTGGCGGCACTGGCGATCGTGCTGGTCTTCCGCCATCCACTGGCCACCGCGCTGACCGTCTCCGCCAGCCTGGCCCAGATCGGCGAGTTCTCGTTCATCCTGATCGGCCTCGGCGTCACGCTGGGTCTGATGCCGGCTGAAGGACGCGATCTGGTGCTGGCCGGTGCGCTGCTGTCGATCACGCTGAACCCGATGGCCTTCCGGCTGGCGGCACGCTTCGAGCGGCGCTCGGCGCAGGCGCAGGCCGATCGTCTGGCGTCGATCGAATCAATGAGCGCGCCCAGCGATCTCGAGAACCATGTCGTGCTGATCGGCTACGGCCGCGTCGGCCGGGTGATCGGCAAGGACCTGCACAAGGCCGGGCAGCGCTTCATCGTCATCGAGCGCAGCCGCGACATCGTCGACCGTCTACGCAAGCGCGGCATCCCGGTGATTTCCGGCGACGCCGCGATCGCCGATCTGCTGACCCAGGCGGTGCTGGATCGCGCGCGCCTGCTGGTGCTGGCGATTCCCAACGAGCTGGAAACCAAGCGCATCTTCAATCTGGTGCGTGCCGCCAACCCGGCGCTGCCGATCGTCGTGCGCGCCGAGGACGACGACGAGCTGGAGCATTTCCGCAGCGCCGGCGCAGCATTGGCGCTGCTCGCCGAAAACGAACTCGGCCATTCGATGAGCCGCTATGTGCTCGATCAGTGCGCCCAGCCTAGTAAGCCCCTGGCCCTAACCGCCGAGTAGATTCAGCACCCGCGCCTGCGCCAGTGCCGCTGAGCGGCTCGACACATCGAGCTTCGCGTACAGGTTCTGCAGATGCCACTTGATCGTGGTCAGCGACACCTCGCCGTGATCGGCGAGCTGCTGGTTGTTGAGGCCGGTGGCGAGCAGCTGCAGCAGCTCGAGTTCGCGGCGCGTCAGCTTGCCGAGCAGCTTCGGCTCGGCCCCTTGCCTGCCTGCGTCGCGGCCCTTCGCCGGCGCTGAACTCAGGCGCCCGCACAGCTCGTTGAAGAAGCGCTGCTCGTCGACCGAGGCCAACCCGGCGTCGCCCGGCTTCAGCTCCGACAAGGTCGTGGCCAGCGTTTCGGCGTGGCGCAGGAACGGCCGGACGATGCGCCGCGGCGTGGCGATGCGGATCGCCTGCACCAGATCGCGGCGCAGCAGGCTGTCGCGCTGGGTCGCGGCGGCGAGCTGGCCGCGCAACAACAGCAGCTCGATCAGCCGCGCCTGGCGGCCGCTCTTGCGCGCCTCGGTCAGCGCCGTGGCGATCAGCGCCTCGGCCTGCTTCTGGCGGCCTTCGGCGATCAGCAGCTCCAATTCAGTGGCGACGATCAACTCGCGCATTTGCGGGATACGCCGCTGCTCGGCCAAGGCACCCGGCTCGTGCAGGCCGAGCCGCGCCGCTTCATCGACCGCCTCCTGAACGCGGCCGAGTTCGAGCAAGCGCCGGATCAGGAAGCAGGACAGCATCTGCGCCAGCCGCGGCGGATAGACCGCAGCGATCTCGTGCAGCGTGGCCAGCGCCACCACCTCGTCGTCGACGCCGGTCCAGAGCAGCACGGCGGCTTCGACGCCGAGCGCCGTGGCTTCGAGGAAGCCATGGGTGCGCACCGCTTTCAGCCCGTATTGCACGAGCTGTCGCGCCTCGCTGGCGAGGCCCATGTCGATCGCGCAACGCGCCGCCAGCAGCGCCAGATTGCTGCTGATGCCGGCCGGGCCGCCGAGGGCTTCTCGGGCGGCATCGAGTGCCACGACCAGCGCCGCATAGGCAGTCGCGCAGTCGCCCTCGTAGATTGGTGCGAGCGAGGCGTAGGCCGAGACCCAGCCGTCGACATAGGCGCTGCCGGTCTGGAACGCAGCTTGGCGCGCACCCTGGATCGAGCGCCGTGCTTCGGCGAAGTGGAAGTGGCTGACGTGGTAGCCGGAGGCGATGCAGGTCGCGGCGGCGACATTGAACGGATCGTCGTCGTCGCGCGCCGAGGCCATCCAGTGGACAGCGCCGGCGTAGGCGTCGTTGAGGTGGTCGCTGAGGCTGTCGATCGAGATGCGCAGGATCGCCAGCCGGCGCTGCAGCACCGCGCTGTCACCGTCCTGCGTCGCCAGCCGTGCCGACAGGCGCGCACTGTGCTGACGCGCCTGCTCGTAGCGCCGGCAGAAGGCCAGCGCCCAGATGTACCAGAACTCCGCTTCCGGGCCGGCTTCGAGGCGGCGCGCGTGCAGCGCTTCGATCCAGCGCAGGTACTGCAGCACGTCACCGCGATCACGGACGAACGACCGGGCGATGCGTTCAAGGATCTGGCAGGCCGTGGTCGGCGATTCCGAGGCCAGCGCGTAGTCGACCGCTTCACGCCAGTAGCCCTGCTTCTCGCACCATAGCGCGGCGCGGCGCATCACCGCGCGGCGGCGGCTATCGCTCAAACCGCGCCCGGCTTCGCGCACCAGATAATCGCGGAACAGGCCATGCAGCCGGTACCAGTCGCCGTTGCGGTCGAGCGGGATGATGAAGACATTGCGCTTGACTAGATCGTCCAGCCATTCGGCAGCGCGCGGATCACCGCTGGCGTGGCGGCAGAGATCCAGACAGAAGCTGCGCAGCAGGCTGATGACCAGCAGGAACTCGCGCGCCTCCGCTGAAAAGCCGGACAGCACCTGGCGATTCAGCAGATAGGCCAGACCTTCGTCGGTGCCGGCAAAACCATCCAGCGCGGTGCGCGGCGTGGCGCTGCCGGCGAGGATGATCTGCGCCATTCGTGTGGCCGCCGGCCAGCCTTCAGTCTGCTGCGCGACGGCGGCGACGCCGGCCTTGCCAAGTGCTGTGCACAGCGCCGGGCCGAGCAGCCGCGCAACCTCGTCGACACCGAAGCTGAGATCGGCCGGGCCGATGCTGCGGATCAAGCCTTCGAGCACTGCCCGCGTGCTGTTCAGCGGCAGGGCGCTGGTGCCGCTGAGCACCAGGTTGACGCTGGCGCGCGTGGCGAAGCACAGGCGATCGAGCAGCCGGCCCAGCGCCGGTTCGTTGCAGTAGTGCAGGTTGTCGATGAACAGGGTGATCGGCAGCGGATAGCGGTTCAGCGTGTCGATCAGCGCATCGATGTGCCGGTCGACGGTTTCATCGCCGCTGAACAGCGCTTGGGTCGGATGCAGCTTCGAAGGCCGGCTCTGCAGCAGGCTGCGCAGGCCGCCGATCACCGCATCGGCGGTGGTGTCGCGTTCGTCGAGCGCGTACCAGAGGCATTGCTTGCCGGCCCGTTGCAGATCGGCCATCAGCTGCGACATCAGCACCGTCTTGCCGTAGCCGACGGGCGCGACGATGCCGAGCAGCTTGTTCGACAGCCCGCTGCTGCCGAGCACGCGATCAAGGACGGCCGTGCGCAATGGCTCGAAGACGAAAGTCGGCGGATCGCTGCGGCCGACCTTGCGTTCGGTCGCGGCAGTTTTGCCGTTGCCGGCGCGGGTGCGCGGGCGGCTCGATTTCGGCAAGGCCTGTTCCTCGGCGGGGATAACGGGGGCTCAGCCTATCCCGAACCCGATCCCAGGGTTCCCCTCCCGAAGTACGGTTTTTTGCCCATCCCTGAGCGCTAGCTTTCACTCCGTTGCATCGCAGCCCGGCGCCAGACCGGAGCCTGAAGACCTTACTGGAGGAAACGATGGATATCGCAATCAACGACGCCGAGCGCGCCCGCACGATGCCGCTCGAGGATTTCGACGTCAGCGACGTCAGCCTGTACCAGCGCGAGGCGCTGCACCCGTATTTCGAGCGCCTGCGCAAGGAAGCGCCAGTGCACTACTGCAAGGCCAGCCTGTACGGCCCGTACTGGTCGATCACCAAGTTTCACGACATCGTCGCGATCGACACCAACCACAAGCAGTTCTCGTCCGATCACACGAATGGCAGCTTCGTGCTCGACGACACCACGCTGAACGCGGTCGAGGGCGGCATCTCGATGCCGAACTTCCTCGGCATGGATCAGCCGGTGCACGACGTGCACCGCATGGCAGTCAGCCCGATCGTCGCCCCGGCCAATCTGCTGCGCTTCGAAAACCTGATCCGCAGCCGCACCAAGGATCTGTTCGACAGCCTGCCGATCGGTGAAACCTTCAATTGGGTCGATCAGGTGTCGATCCCGCTGACCACGATGATGCTGGCGACCCTGCTCGACTTTCCGTTCGCGGACCGCGCCAAGCTGACCCGCTGGAGCGACGTCGTCACCACGCGTCCGGGCTATGGCCTGGTCGATACCTGGGAGCAGCGCACCGCCGAGCTGATGGAATGCCTCGGCTACTTCCAGAACCTGTGGGACGAGCGTCAGAAGCTGCCGCCGAAGGCCGACCTGATCTCGATGCTGGCCCATTCGCCGGCGATGCAGGGCATGACCCCGACCGACTTCCTCGGCATGCTGGTGCTGCTGATCGTCGGCGGCAACGACACCACGCGCAGCTCGATGTCCGGCAGCGCGATGGCCGCTCATCTCTTCCCGGACGAGTTCGCCAAAGCCAAGGCTGATCCTTCGCTGCTGGCCAGCATCGTCCCCGAGGTGATTCGCTGGCAGACGCCGATCTCGCACATGCGCCGCACGGCGATCGAGGACGTCGAGTTCCGCGGCCAGCAGATCAAGAAGGGCGACAAGGTGGTGATGTGGTACCTGTCCGGCAACCGCGACGAAGAGGTGATCGACCGGCCACAGGATTTCATCGTCGACCGGCCGCGCGCGCGCCATCACCTGTCGTTCGGCTTCGGCATTCATCGCTGCCTCGGCAACCGTCTCGCCGAGCTGCAGATCAAGGTGCTGTGGGAAGAAATGCTCAAGCGCTATTCGCGCATCGAGGTGGTCGGCGAACCGCTGCGGGTGCCGTCGAACCTGATCCACGGCTATGTCGAGATGCAGGTTCGCCTGCACGCCTGATCGCCATCCTGAACAAGAGAACAACCATGCCCAAGATCATCTACATCACGTCCACCGGTACCGAGCACGCGGTCGACGCCGATAGCGGCAGCTCCGCGATGCAGACCGCCGTGCAGCACCGCATTCCCGGTATCGACGGCGACTGCGGCGGCGTTGCCGCCTGCGGCACCTGCCATGTCTGGGTCGATCAGAACTGGCTCGACAAGATCGGCCCGGCGCGGCCGGGTATCGAGCAGGAAATGCTGGCGCTGACCGATGGCGCGACGCCGTTCAGCCGTCTCGCCTGCCAGATCGAACTCGACGACAGCCATGACGGCCTGGTACTGCGGATGCCGACGGATCAGCATTGATCCGGGGGTGCAGAATTTATGTAACACCGTTCACAATACGCATAGGCCCTCCTGAACCAGCTCCCATGCGCCCGAATTCGATGACCCCGTTGCTCCGCCATTTGTTCGCCGCCGGCGCCTTGCTCGCGTCGGTCGCTACGGCGCAGGCTGCCGAGTTGGCAAGAGTCGAAGGCTTCGGCCCGATATCGCGCGGTCTCGGTGGTGGTGGCCTTGCGCACCCGACCGGCGCCGCGGCGGTGCTGTTCAATCCGGCGGAGCTGCTGTCGATACAGGGCGAGCACGAGTTCCAGTTCCAGTTCACCGAAATCCAGGCCCGAGTCGAGGTGATCAATACGGCGACCGGCGAGCGCGCACGCAATCTCGGCTATGGCGGCAATCGCGGCCCCTACGATCTGCCGGAAGTGGCGTTCGCGGTTCGCCGCGGCAACTTTGCCTTCGGCACCGGCCTGTTCGCGGCGGGTGGTTTCGGCGTCGAATTCGGTCGCGATACTTTTCTGTCGCGCACCACCACCAACAACGTCGTGACCGGCCTGCCTGTGTCCTCGCGCATCGGCGCGCTGCGGATTCCGCTGGCGATCGCCTGGCGGCCGCACCCGCAGTGGCGGCTTGGCGCCAGCCTCGATTACGTCAATTCCTCGGTCAACCTGGCCAGCCTGCTCGATGCCCAGCAGGTCGGCGGCTTGATCGCCTCGGGCCGCGCAACCGGCAGTCTGGTGCCGGTGCTGGCCGGCATCCCGAATTTGTCTGGCGCGCACTTCGACTTCATTCGCAATAACTACCTGGCTTCGGCGCTGACCAGTCAGGGCATCGGCGGCCGAGTCGGTGTCACCTGGCAGCCGACGCCAGCAACCGCGGTCGCGCTCGGCTACGAGTTCAAGACCCTGCTCGCCAACTTTTCGGGCCGCGGCACGCTCACCGCGATCGATGCCGACAACAACCAGATCGTCCTGCCCGGCACCGGCAAGCTGCCGCGCCTGCAGTTCCCGGACGCCTGGCTGATCGGCATCTCGCAGCGGCTGACCTCGCACTTCGCGGTGGTCGCCGATCTGCGCCACATGTTCTGGTCGAAGTCCTTCGGCAACACCGTGGTCAGCTTCCGCTCCGACGACGGCGGCGATCTGCGCGTCTCGCTGCCGACCGGCTTCCGCGACATCACCACCTTGTCGCTGGGCGCCGAGTGGCGGTTCCTGCCGGCCTGGACCCTGCGCGCCGGCGGCTCGCATACCTTCCAGCAGCTACAGGACAGTGGCGCGCTGAATGCCTCGTTCTCGACCACCACCCGCAACCACCTGACCTCGACGCTGGTCTGGCAACTCGCCTCAGCCCACGAGCTGGGCTTGGGGCTTAGCTATGGCTTCACGCCGGCGGTCAACAATCCGGGCGGCAACGTCAACAGCGTGCCGCCGATCGAAGTCCGCAATCGCCAGTTCAATCCGGTGCTGAGCTACGGCTACCGGTTCTAGCCCGACAGGAGCAGAAGACATGCAGAATCTTGGTCAGAGCGGCGGCGAAGCCTGCCCGTTCTCGTTCAACTTCGATCCGGCCCGCTTCAAGGCTGGCGATATGGTCAGCTACCGGGTGCCGGATCGATTCGACGATTTCCCGTTCGTCGGCACCCTGCTCGCCGTGCACGACGATCACGTCGAGATTTCACCGAACGATCCGACCATGCCCGGCAAGCGCATGCGAGGCAGCCGGGAGAGCCGGCCGATCGTGCATAGTTCCGAAGTGCTCTGAGCACGCTGCCCGCCCTCACGACGACTGAATCCATGTCCCAGAACACATCCCAGAACTACGAACAGTACGAAGGCCTGATCTCCGGCAACGGCAACCCGCGCTGGAGCCAGAGCTACTACTACAACGCCTATGACCCGGCGACCAAGACCGGCGTGCTGATCCGCATCGGCCTGCTCGAGAACGTACCCGAGGCCAATACCTGGCTGATCGCGTTCAAGGACGGCCTGCCAGTGTTCACGCGCACCAACCTGAACCTGCCGTACACGACCACGCGCCCGCTCGAAGGTCTGGAACTGGCCGGCATGCGCGTGCACGCCGAAGTGCCGTTGAAGCGCACGCGAATCACCTTTGCGATGCAGGACTTCTCGCTCGATCTGGTCTGGGACGAATTGCAGCCGATGGAAGACTGCATCGCGATGACCCAGGACAAGGAAGGCTCGTTTGCCCGCGAGATCGCCCATATCCATCTTGAAGGCACATCGACCGTCAGAGGCCATCTGATCCATCGCGGCACGCGCATGGAACTCAACGGCCAGGGCTTCCGCGACATCGCCGCCGGCCCGCGCAACTGGGACGCGCTGCAGCACTATCGTCTCGCCTGGCCGATCTTCGAAAACGGCATGGCGCTGTCCGGCATCCGTGGCATCTCGACCAACGGCGGCTCGGCCTACATGCGCATGTTCCACGACGGACAACGCTGGCTGCGCGTGACCCACATCGAAGACCAGCTCGAATTCGGCAGCGAGCCGTTCACCGTGGCCAGCGCCCACTGGCGCTTCACCGACGAACTCGATCGCAGCTACGAATTCACCGCCAAGCCGCTATTCAGCTGGCTGTTCCCGCTCGATACCTTCGTGCTGCGCGAGCAGTGGATGGAATACCGGATGAGCGACGGCACGCTGGGCTACGGCCTGTTCGAGACCGGCTATCGCCTGCCGTGGGTCGGACTCGCTTAGTCGACGAAGCTAACTGTCCACTCCGCGCGCGAGCCCTGCGCCAGGATCGGCGTGAGATAGGCCAGCACCGCACGCATCTCGGCATCGAAGCCGAACGGCGGATTGACTACCAGCAGCCCGCAGGTCGACATCGGATGCTTGACCACGCCGGTGATCGGCGAAGGCTCACGCGCCGGAATGTCGACCTCGATCGATAGCTGCAGGGTCGGCTTGCCGGTCTCGCGCGCCACGCGGCGCACGAAGCTTGAGGCGACATGGGTGTTTTTAATCGGATACCAGGCCGCGTAGATGCCATTGGCGAAGCGCGCAACCGATTTGCGGATCAGCTCGGACGCCGCCTCGTATTCGTCCGTACGCTCGAACGGCGGATCGATCAGCACCAGCGCCCGCTTCTCCGGCGGCGGCAGCAAGGAATGCGCTTCGTAACCATCGCGAACGTGGATCGTCGCCCCCGAGCCGCGCATCGTGCGGCGCAGTTCGTCAGCCACTTCCTCGATCTTCTCGCAGAGGATCAGCCGATCGCCGAGCACCGGCCGCAGCATCTGCTGCGCGAGCCGAGGCGAACCCGGATAGAAACGGCAACCGCCGTCGGCATTACCCGCCCGCACCAAGCGCAGATAGGCCGCAACGGCTGGTGGCGTCGAAGGCGCGTCGACCGAGACATCGGCAAAACGCCCGATGCCGTCGCGCCATTCGCCGGTGCGATCAGCAACCGGATCACCGAGGTCGTAATCGCCGGCGCCAGCATGGGTATCGACAAAGGCCCAGGGCTTGTCCTTGCGGCTGAGTGCGGTCAGCAGCCCGGTGACGAGGACATGCTTGAAGACGTCGGCGAAGTTGCCGGCGTGGTAGTGGTGGCGGTAATGCATGGTGACCAGCAGTCAGAAGGTGGGAGAAAGCTCCACAGTCGTCATTATGGCTGCTCACCAAGCTGTCGCCCGCTGGAATCTCGGTATTCGAACGACGGTCCCTGATGCTGGACGTGCATCAAGCGGGCGTCATCGAACGCCGGATGCCGATCAGCCCCAGAAGTTCGTTACGGCGAACGAACGCGATCAACAGGCAGGCCAGCCAGACCAGGCAAGCCATCGCAAACAGCTGGCCGCCATCGAAGCTGCCATCGGCATTGCGCACCGACACGCCGAGCGGCGTGAACAGGTGGAACATGATCGCGCCGCTGATCACGGCCAAGCCGAGCAGCGCACCAAGGCCCTGAATGCGCGGCCGGGCCGTCAGGGTGCCGAACAGGATCAGGCTCGATGCGACCAGTTCGGCGGAGCCGACGACGTAGGCGCTGAACAAACCACCCGGCGCGAACAGGCCCGGAAAGCCGAGGCTGGCGGCCCAGGGATCGAGCTTCTCTTCGAAGATGTAGATGGTTTCGACGTTGCGCGTGAACTTGAAGAACAGCGATTGCACGAACACGAAGCAGACGAACAGCGCCGGCAGCTTGATGGCGTGTTTCCTGATGAAGTCCATGAGCAGGCTCCTGAGCATCGTTGAGGCCGCTAAGGCCGGATGCAGGCAGCTTGCGCGTCGGCAGCACATACAGCCAGTGGCCTGCGTACAGGCTTTGCTACCGATCGTTCACGCGAATGATTCAGCCGAACACCGGCCGATCAAAACCAGCGTTCACCACGCTTCATGTCGGCGCGCCACAGTTTCAGGAGTTCGATGAAGCTGATCGTTGCTGCGCCGTTCGCCGCATTCGCTTCACCGATCTCGATCGCCAGCTTCCACTGCGCGATCATCGCCTTCCAGCCGTCCAGCAGCGGCGTGCCCGGATGGTAGATGTGGGCCGATTCGGCGGTGACGCCGTTCAGCTCCATCACCTTGATACCGCGTCCTTCGCGCAAGGCGTCGTCATCCGGGCAACGGAGATCGATACGGCCGAAGTGATAGCCGGGCACGGCGTCGACGATCGCCGTCATCGCCAGTCGCAATGGCTCGGTCTTGAACTGGTGGCCGTCGAGAAACAGCGAACCGCGGCAGTGGGCGCCGATCTCCACCAGCGGCACGACGACATCAGCGGCCGGAACTTCCTCGAGCCTTGCGGCAAAACGCTCGAACAAGCCGGGGGCGATCAGCCGTGCGCGCGGATCATCGAGAATCAGTTCGCCGAGCGAGCGGTGGCCATCACCAGTCACGGTCGGGAAGCACTTGTTGACGATCGACAGCAGCTCGACTCGCGCCGTCTTCGGATCGCGATAGACGAAGACACCGAATTCGGCACCGCTGATGTGCCGTTGAAGGACGACATCATCAAGCGCAGCAGCGAGATAGTCCGCCGCCTGCGCCTCGTTGCGAATCACGGCGACACCGCGGCCGCGCTGGCCGATGTCCGGCTTCAGCACGACGGGGTAGCCCGGCCCTGCCTCGACGAAGCGACGCAACGCTTCGATGCGTTCGGCCAGCGGCCAGACGACCGGCAGCATCGTGAACTCGGCAACGTAGTCCGGCGCGTTGGTTTGCAGCGGTCGCAGCGCGTCCTGCTTGGTCTCGCCGATGATGCCGCTGGCTTTCAGGCAGGGGTTGGCCGCAGTCACCGCCATGAACGGCGTGGCGCGCGCCGAGCGGGCGAAGATGTAGGCGACGATCGGCGGATAGAACGCCCAGGCAGGCCAGAACTCCCAACGCGCGAGCCGCGACAGCTTGATGCCAAGCCGATCGCGGAAGCTTGTTTGAAAGCTTGCCGCTGCGACCTGCTCGGCCGCCGGACTGGTCATCGCGGGCAACTCATCAAGAAGCCTTGTGCTCGCGCTCGTAGCGGATCGTCGCCGCCGCCTTGCCGACAGTCTCGGGCAGGGTCAGGCCTTGCGGCTTCAGCACCAGGCGCAGCAGTGCATAGTGGTGAACGGCGTGGCCGGCGACGAACAGCAGTTCACGCAAGGGCGTAGAGCCGCTGACGAAGCGGTCATCGCCCGCCACGCCGCCATCGAAAGCCACGGCGAGCGTTTCCGGCCAGGGACGATCCAGTCTTTTCTTCAGGCCTTCGGCGAGCCGTTCGCAACGCGCCTTGGCGATCGCCGGATCACGCTCGACACTACGATCCCGGCCACGGTTGTCGTAGTCGACGACGCCCTGATCGATGCCGGCGAGCAGCACTTCGTAATGCTCGATGATGTGGCGCAGATGGGGGCCGATCTGCTCTTCGAAACGCAGGCCCGCACGCTCGGCGATTTCGGCGATGCCGGCGCCCTGATGCAGCATGTCGATGGCATAGACCACAGCCCGGCCAAGAGGATCACGCGCGTGCATGCGGACCTCCGAGCGGCGCCAGAGACGTGGGCTGACAGCGCTTCAGCGCCAGGGTCCAGGCGGCATCGGCGTTCTCGCGATACATCAGCATTGCATAGGTAAAGGCGAATCCGATCGTCGGCGCCAAGCCTGGCGCCAGTGTCAGCAAAATACTCGGCGTGCCGAGGAACAGATGCACGCTGATCAGCAGCGTGTAGGTCAGCGTCAGGCTGCCGGTGATCGACAGCGCCGCGCCGCGCTTCGGCGTGCTGGGCAGCCAGAACAGCGTGCGCATCAGCACCACGCAGCTCATGGTGATGATCACGCTCATCATCCAGTGCGTGAGGCCGATCACTGCCGCGTGTGGCCAGCCGACATGGCGATTCACGAAGAACGCCCAAAGGCCGTAGACCATCGCACCGAGGACTGCACCCAAAGGGCTGTCCATCAGGCGATACAGGCCTCTCAGAAAACGGTCTCGCATCCGTAACAACTCCGCACGAGCGCCCTGTGCGCCGTTATGAGCAACTTGCCGCAAAGGACTCAGCACGGGCTATACCCGCAAGGTCCGATTTCATGCTTGATCCTGTCTACGGCCGCCCGATGCCACGCCTGTGGATTGGATCCGAGCTCGTAAAACACCTGAGGATGTGCAGATAAGCGGGCGTAATTTGAACAATATTCTAACGTGACAGCGCCAACGTCCATGCTGGTTGCTCCGAAGGGCGCCGTCGATGACGATCCGCGCTACTTCTTGATCACGCTATCGAAGCTGGCATCGGCCTTCTTGATGTAGCCGGCCTTGTCCTGCTTCCACTTCTTCGAAACGTCTGCGTCGTAGTTCAGATACAGCTTGCCGTCGACGATCGTCCATTGATCCGGCTCGATCTTCACCACGTGGCCCTCGGCGATGCCGTAAGCACAGTAGCCGCCGTACTGCGGCGCGTACTTGGCCGGCTCGGCCTTGAATTTGTCGAGATGATCCTGGCTCGCGAACTGCCACTTCGCGCCCATCCATTCGTGGACGAACTTGTCGCTGCCCTTCACTGGCTTGCCGTCGGTGAAATAGGCCACCGGGTCATAGCCGCGGATCGCGATATCGGTGCGTTTCGGATCGCTGAAGTAGCCGCCGCCTTCGCCAAAGGTATTGATTGCCGGCGCGGCCAGGGCCGGGCCTACAGCGGCCAGGCTCAACAGCAAGGTCCCGGCGAAACGTTTGATCGAATTCATGATGTTCACTCCTGAAATGCGGAACAAGGTCCGTTCTTGATGGACTGCATGATCCTCGTGCCTGGCAGCGGCAGCCAGTTGGCGGCGTCCGGCTTTTGCTACCGATCGTTCATGACTTGCCAAATTTAGATTGCATTCACTCTCTATCTTTCATATGGTGCCTGCTCACAGCGGCCCCAGCGGAGCGAGAACCATGACTGCGAACGCAGCGTTTGATCTGATCATCAACAACGGCCGTCATTTCGACGGCAGCGGTGGGCCGTCGGCGATCCGCCATCTCGGCATCCGCGACGGCCACGTGGCCGCGATCTCGGCCACGCCGCTCGACGAAACCGGCTGCCCCGAGATCATCAATGCCGCGGGCCAGTGGGTCATGCCCGGCTTTCTCGATACCCACACGCACTACGACGCCGAACTGCTCGCCGGCCCCGGCCTCAAGGAAAGCGTGCGCCACGGCGTGACCACGGTGACTTTCGGCTCCTGCTCGATCGGCATGGTCTGCTCCGATGCCGAGGACTGTTCGGACCTGTTCACGCGGGTCGAATCGATCCCGCGCGAAGAAGTGCTGCCGTTGTTGAAACGAACCAAGACCTGGAACACGCCGCGCGGCTACGTCGCCCATCTCGAGCAGATGCCGCTCGGCCCCAACGTCACCGCGTTTCTCGGCCATTCGGATCTGCGGGTGTCGGTGATGGGCCTGTCGCGGGCGGTCGACAAGCAGGTACAGCCCACTGCCGCCGAGATGCAACGCATGGAAGCGGTGCTCGAGGAAGGCCTCGATGTCGGCCTGCTCGGTCTGTCGACGATGACCACCAAGTGGGACAAGCTCGACGGCGATCGCGAGCGCAGCAAAAGCCTGCCGACCACCTATGCGAAATGGCGCGAATACGCGCAGCTGAACCGCATCCTGCGCCGCCGCGGCCGCATTCATCAGGGCGCGCCGGACATCGTCACCAAGATCAACATGTTCGCGTTTCTGTTCGCCAGTTTCGGCTGGTTCCGGAAGCCGCTGAAGACGACCTTGATCACCTTGATGGATGTGAAATCGAACGGCCTGCTGCATCGCGTGGTCGGCAAGCTCGCCCATTTCTGCAATCGATTTCTCGGCGCCGATTTCCGCTGGCAGGCACTGCCCTGCCCGTTCGAAGTCCATGCCGACGGCATTGATCTGGTGATCTTCGAGGAATTCGGTGCCGGCGAAGCCGCCCTGCATCTGGCCGACGAGATCGAGCGCAACAAGCTGCTGCAGGATGAAAGCTACCGCCGCTGGTTCCGCAAGAACTATGAATCGAAGCTGACGCCGCGCGTCTGGCATCGCGATTTCCACGATGCAGCGATCGTCGGCTGCCCGGATGCCAGCGTCGTCGGCAAGAGCTTCGGCGCGGTGGCCGATGCCCGCGGCATCCATCCGGTCGATGCCTTCCTCGATCTGGTGGTCGCCCACGGCAAGGCGCTGCGCTGGAAGACCACGATCGGCAACTACCGCAAGCATCGGCTCGAAGCGATCGTCCAGGAAAAAGGCGCGATCCTGTCGTTCTCCGATGCCGGCGCCCATATCCGCAACATGGCGTTCTACAACTTCCCGCTGCGGATGCTGAAGCTGGTCAACGACGCGCAAGCCGAAGGCCGGGCCTTCATGAGTCTGGAGAAGGCGGTCTGGCGGCTCACCGGCGAACTCGGCGACTGGTTCGGCATCGACGCCGGGCATCTGCGCCTCGGCGATCGCGCCGATATCGCCATCATCAATCCACGCGGACTTGACGACAGCCTCGCCGCCTACGCCGAAGCGCCGATGCCGGAATTCGGCGGCGTGGCGCGCATGGTCAATCGCAACGACGCTGCGGTGACGGCGACGATCATCAACGGCCGTGTGGCTTACCGGCAGACGAAATTCGCTCCGGACTTCGGCAATAAACCCGGCTATGGCCGCTTCCTGCGGGCCGGCGAGATTCCCGCGCGTGCAGTGGACGCCAGTCCTGCATTCGCCCGCGCCGCCTGAGATGCAGGACGACACCGAAATCGCAGCGATCCCGGCCCGCCGCAGCCAGGCCGAGCGCCGCGCCGGTACCACGCGGCGGCTGCTCGATGCGGCTACGGCGGCCTTGATCGAGGTCGGCTATTACCGAACCACGGTGCAGGACATCTGCAGCCGCGCCGGGCTGTCTCAGGGCGCGCTGTTCCGCCATTACGCGACCCGACTGCAGTTGCTGATCGCCGTCGCCGAGGACATCGAACGCGGCTTGCGCGAGCTGTATCGAAGCGACTTCCTGCGTCTCAAGACCAGCCGCGAGGACGAACTGCGACTGGCGCTCGACGTGCTGCGCGCCAATGTCCGCTCGCCGCTGCATCAAGCCTGGTTCGAACTGCTGATCGCCGCACGTACCGATGCGGCGCTACATGAAGCCCTGCTGCCGCTTTGGCGCCGCCGGGCCGCAGAAGATCAGGCGCTGGCCACATTGCTGCTGCCGGAAGCGGCGCGAGCGCTGCCGGATTTCGCAGTGATCGTCGATACCATGGTCACGCTGTTTCATGGCGAGGGCGTCGACCGCTTCCTGCGCCACGATGCCGCCGCCGAAGATAGACGCCTCGAATGGCTGCTGACCCAGTTGCGGCCCTTGCTGAGCAGCGCGGCGCCCTTGCCCTGAAACAGGGCAACGCTGCATTAATGCAGATATCTTGGGGTTTTTGAGTCACGCGACTTCCGGCGTCATTGATCTATCATCCGGGCACAGTCTTGCTGTCATTTCGCGCGAGGCCGAACGCACCCCCAGCCGGCACGCGCCCTACCCGGATGAAGAGACCGACTTTCAGCGTCAGAACCCGACTGATGACCCTTTGCCTGGGTCTGGTCGCGGTGCTGGGCGGCGCCAGTCTGGTGGTCGGTTCCGGGGTGCTGCGCGACCAGGAAGCGAGTGCCGCGCGGCAGCAGCAATTCGCACGATTCCAGAACATCTACGCCGCCCAGCAGGCGATGAGTCTGGTGCGCCAGCACAGCGGTCAGCTGTATGCCGCCGTACTGAGCTCGAACCCAAGCCAGCAGACCCTGGCGAGAACAGCGCAGCAAGCGGCCAAGGCGAGCTTCGACGAGGAATTGCTCAAGCTATCGGCAACCGACCCGATCAGCGCCCGGCTGATCGAAACCGCGAGCGACGAAATCGATGGCCTGTCGGTGCGAGCCGTCAATGCCGCTACCGCCGCCCAGGCAACGCCCCTGCTTGCGGCCCTGCAGCAACGCCTCGATCTGATTGACGAAACCCTGCAATCCACCAGCAAGCGCGAGCAAGCGCGGGCCGGGGAGATGCAGGCTGCCGAACACAGCCGGCTCAAGGATCTGGTGCGTCTGTCCGCCGCCGTCATCATCGGTGCCTGCCTGCTTGGCGTGCTGATGACGCTTGGCATCGTCCGCTCGGTGATCCGGCCGCTGCAGGCCACCACCAACGCCATCCGCCAGGTCAACGCCGGCGAAATCGATATCGATCTACCGCCGATCCGCCCCGACGAGTTCGGCGACATGGCCGTGGCGCTGCGCCAGTTCCGCGATCAGGCCGAACGCCTGCGCCGGCTCGCCTACCAGGATCCGCTGACCGGCCTCGGCAACCGCGCCCGGCTCGAAGAGACGCTGCAGCGGTCGATCGATCGATCGCGGCAGACCCGCGAACCGGTGGCGCTGTTCTATGTCGATCTCGACAACTTCCGCGCCGTCAACGACAAGTTCGGCCACAAGGCCGGCGACCGCTACCTCTGCGAAGCGACCGCGCGCCTGCACCGCTTCATGCCGCCGGGCGCCTTGCTGTGCCGGCACGGCGGTGACAAGTTCACGATCACCGTCGACGGCCTCGATGCCGGCAGCGCGCTCGAAACCCCGCTGCGCGAACAGGCCGATTGCCTGCTGCGCGGCCTCGCCGAAAGCTATCCGTTCGGCGATCACCTGCTGAACATGTCGGTGTCGATCGGCATCGCCGTGTTTCCCGGCGATGGCGAAACCGCCGAGCAGATCATCGCCAGCGCCGACGCGGCAATGTTCGTCGCCAAGAAGAACGGCCGCAACAACGCCCGCTTCGCCTCGGCGCAGCTGACCGGCACCATGCGCCGGCAACTGGCCCTGGCCAGCGAGATTCGCCGTGGCCTGGAGCGGGACGAGTTCGAGCCGTTCTACCAGCCAGTGGTCGACGTCGAGAAGGGGCTGGTGGTCGGCGCCGAAGCGCTGCTGCGCTGGCGCCATCCCGAAAACGGCCTGATGCCGCCGAGCGAGTTCATCCAGGTCGCCGAGGACTCGGGCCTGATCAACCAGCTGGGCGAGCTATGCCTGATCAAGGCGCATGAACAAGCGCAGATCTGGGCCGCCAAGAACCGGCGTCTGCGCGTGTCGGTGAACCTGTCGGTCCGCCAGGTGCACGATGGCCGCATCCTGCAACTGCTGCGCGGCTTCAGCAGCGCTCCGGGCTCACGCGAGCGGCTGATCGATTTCGAGCTCACCGAAAGTGCGCTGCTCGATTCCACCGAATACAGCCACACGATGCTCACCGAGATCAAGCGCCTCGGCTTCCGCATCGGCCTCGACGACTTCGGCACCGGCTATTCCTCGTTCAGCTATCTGCAGCGGCTGCCGATCGACAAGATCAAGATCGACCGCCAGTTCGTGACCTCGATGGGCGCTTCCAAGCAGGCGCTGGCGATCGTTTCAGCGACGCTGACCCTGGCTCAGAACCTCGATCTCGGCGTGATCGCCGAAGGGGTGGAGAACACCGCGCAGATGCGCCAGCTGCGCATCCTCGGCTGCAAGCTGCAGCAGGGCTTCTACTTCACACGAGCCCTGCCAGCCGCCGATTTCGAAGCCTGTGCCGTGGCTTTCGAGGAGAGCGGCATGGACGCCCATGCCACCGCCGTGGCAGCGCGCGAACCGGTCACCGTCGGCATTCGCTAGCCCGCAAGTCGCGCCCGCGCCTCATTGGCCACCAGCGGCGCATTGTCGCCAGCAGCACGCTCCCAGATCCCCACCGCCTCGGCAGGCCGCAAGCGTACCAGCGCTTCATAGGCGGCCAGCCGGGTGCGTCGGCAGGGGTGGCTTTGTGCCAGATCGTTGAGCATCTGGCAGGTATCGTCATTGCCGGCCTGCCCGGCCATGGCGATGATGTCGATCCGCCGCGAGGTTTCCGAATGCGGTGCGAAGCCGCTGATCGTGCGGTGCTGCAGATCGAAGTAGAACTGGTCACGGCCGCGCAGTTCGGGCAATTCGACCATCAGACTCAGGGTGATGCTGAGATCTTCCGGCGGGAACTGGATGTGCAGATCGCGGCTGGCGCGGTACAGCATGGCCCGGCCGGCCGAGAACTGGGTGCGCTCCAGAAAGCGCAGCTCGACCATCTCGCCGATGTAACCCTCGACCCGTTCGTAGTCGTATTCGTAGATCTCCGTGACATAGCCAGTGCCGAAGTAGGCAATGGTCATGAAATGGAAGTTGTGGTCGTGCGCATGGTCGTAGGCGAACTGGTCCGGCAACACCCGGCCGGCGGTGATGTCGGCAGTCGAAGGCCAGACGTTGGCGCGCAGCCGGAAGTGGCCGTGCTGGCCGAGCGGAATCGCCTGTTCGAGGCCGGGCATCGAGCCCTTGAAGCCGAGCTTCAGGTACTGGTTCAGCGGCCGCACGATCAGCTCGCGATCATTGGTCAGCGCGCTCAGCATCGGCGCTGCGCTGGCGATGCTGTCGATGTCGTGCGGATCGATGCGGTCTTGTTCGAGGTATTCGATGAACTCCTCGATGCCGGCGCTTTGCCCGGTCGCGCAGGTCAGGGTCATGGCCATCGGCTCAGCGCCCCCGTACCGGGCGCTCGGCCTCGTCGATCACCTGCTTCGCCGCGTGACGCACGGTGGGATGCGGATCATCAAGCGCCGCACGCAGCACCTTCTGTGCTTCCACGCGGCTCAGGCGCCCCAGGCTCTGGATCGCCGCCCAGCGCACGTTCTGGTTGGCATGCGCGGTCAGCGCCTTGATCGGCTCCAGCGACGACTGGTGGGCGAGGCGGCCGAGCACATAGGCGCCGACCCTCAGATTGGTCATTGCGGCATCAGCGTCGTTGGCCTGCCAGGGATGCAAGGTGCCCTTGCTGAACAGCCACTCCAGGGTCTGCACCGGCGCGGTCGCCAGCTTCAGCAGCATCATCGGCAGCTCGACGCGGAAATCAGCCACATGGCAATCGGCATCGATGGCGAGGATTTCGCCGGCGGCAAGCTTGAAGGGCCCGGCAGGCACCAGCTTCAGCGAGGGATCGAACACCGCGTTGTCGTAGCCGGGCGGCAGATCGTAAAGTTCGCCGCTCAACGGCAGACCACTCAGCGCCGTGATCAGCAGATGCGAAGGCGAGCTGTGGATGTAGCGGCGCGGCTTGTCGATCAGCTGCAGCGACAGGGTCCACCCTGGCTCGCGCACCAGCACGATCTGCCGGGCCGACCAGTCGCTGGCCCAATGGCCGATATGAGACGGATCACAGCTCAGCGCATGCAGCGTGTGATTGATCATCTGCCCGGCGAAGCTAGGATCGGCCAGACGACGGAACAGCGGCGTACAAGCCCAGAACGACTCGGGCCGGTCCGGTTTGTAGCGTTCGCGAACATGCTCGGCGAACGCTGCGATCATGGGCATCGGGACGATCATTGATGCGTAGAAGGCATCCGGGTTCGGGCGAAAAAGCCGCCTCGTAGTCACCGCATTTAAGCCTGTCCGCCGGAGTGGCGCCAGCAAACAGTTACATTTTCTTGATCTTCAATCGCTAGAACCCTGCCAAGTCCATCTTCAGCACGGTGTCGTCGAGGCTGTCGAGCAGCGCCGCCTGCGCCAGGGTCTTCGGCAGTTCGTGGCGGAAGAACCAGCGGCAGGTCTGCAGTTTGCCCGTGTAGAAAGCCGCATCAGCCGCTGAAGCCGAGGCCAACGCAGGCTGGGCGACGCAAGCCTGACGCAGCCACAGCCAGGCAATGACCGTATGGCCGACCAGGTCCAGATAGCTGCAGGCGTTGGCGAGAAACAAGTCCGTTTCGCCACGCTGGGCGACGGCAGCAAGCCGCTGGGTGGTGCTGGCTATGCGGCTCACAGCAGCGGACAGCGCCCGGGAATGCTCGACTAGAGCCGTGATCTCGCCAGCAGCCTGCGCCGTCGCCGCGATGCGCGATAGCAGCAGCTTGAGCGCTGCCCCATTGCTCATCAGCGCTTTGCGACCAAGCAGATCGAGCGCCTGGATGCCGTTGGTGCCTTCGTGGATCGGATTCAGGCGGTTGTCGCGATACAGGCGTTCGACCGGATAGTCGCGCGTGTAGCCGTAGCCGCCGAGCACCTGGATCGCCAGCTTGTTCGCTTCCAGACACCACTCCGACGGCCAGGCCTTGGCGACCGGCGTCAGGATGTCGAGCAGCAGCCCGGCGTCGGCACGCGCTTCGGCGGTCTCGGCCGTGGCCTGTTCGTCGACCAGGCTCGCGCAGTACAGCCCGAGCGCCAGGCCGCCTTCGACGTAAGCCTTCTGCGCCAACAGCATTCGCCGCACGTCACTGTGCTCGATGATCGCCACCGGCTTCGACGCCGGATCGCGATTCATGGCCAGCCGCCCCTGCAGTCGGGTCTTCGCGTAGTCCAGCGAATAGCGATAACCGGCGTAGCCGAGCATGGTCGCGCCCAGACCGACGCCAATGCGGGCCTCGTTCATCATGTGGAACATGCAGGCCAGACCTTCGTTGGCGCGGCCGACCAGTTCGCCGTAGCAAGGCTCGCCAGCGACGTCGCCAAAGTTCAGTGCGCAGTTCGTGGTGCCGCGATAACCCATCTTGTGGTTCAGGCCGGCCAGGTGAACGCCGTTGCGCGGGCCGGGGTTGCCGCTGGCATCGAGCCGGTATTTCGGCACGATGAACAGCGAAATGCCCTTGGTGCCGGCCGGCGCGCCGTCGATCCGCGCCAGTAGCAGATGGACGATGTTGTCGGCCAGTTCGTGCTCGCCGCCGCTGATCCACATCTTGTTGCCGCTGATGCGATAGCGGCCGTCCGCTTCCGGTGTTGCACGGGTGCGGATGTCGGCCAGCGAGGAGCCGGCCTGCGGCTCGGACAGGCACATGGTGCCGAAGTAGCGACCGGCCAGCATCGGCTGCAGGTAGCGGCTTTTCTGTTCCGGCGAGCCATGCACGCGCAGCAGATTGGCCGCTGCCGTGGTCAGGAACGGATAGGCGGCGGTGCCGCAGTTGGCGCCGACGAACAGGCCGTTGACTGCGGAAGCAATCGTGTACGGCAGCTGCAGCCCGCCGAGTTCGGCATCGAAAGACGCGCTGAGAAAGCCGCCGTCGACATAAGCCGCGAGCGCCGCCTTGACCTCGGGAATCAGAGTCACCGTCTGGCCATCGAAGCTCGGCTCGTGAGCATCGGCCTTGGCGGCATGCGGCAGGAACTGCTCCACGGCCAGGCGATGCGCGGCGTCGATCACCGCTTCGAAGCTTTCGCGGTCGTGCATCGCGTAGCGGCTGCGCGCGCACAGCGCTTCGACATCGAGCAGTTCGTAGAGCAGGAACGACAGATCGCGGCGATTGATCAGCGGGGACATGGCATCGGCTTCCGGGGCCAGGATCGGCTCGAGCGGACGCTATGTCAGCCGGCTCGACGCAGCAAGAGATGGCAAGCCGCGCGGGCTGCTCCGCTGCTGCTTTTGAGGCAGCGCAGGGCTATTCTTTGCGTCAACACTTGTACTCTCGGAAACCTCTGATGAACGCTCCCTTGTCCGCTGCCACCGTGCCTGCCGTCGACGCCGCCGAACTCGAACTGTTCCGCGACAACGTCATCCGCTTCTTCGCGGAAAACGTCGAGCCGCATTACGAGCAATGGGAGAAGGACGGCAAGTTCCCGGCCTCGCTGTACACGGACATGGGCGCCAACGGCCTGCTCTGCGTCGACATGCCGGAGCAGTACGGCGGTGCCGGCGCGCCATTCGAGTTCTCGATGGTGGTGCTCGAAGAAGCCGCGCGCATGGGCTTCCTGGCGCTGGCCTCGAACCTGTCGGTGCATTCCGATATCGCGGCACCCTACATCCTCCATCTCGGCACCGAATTCCAGCGCCAGAAGTACCTGCCGAAGATGGCCAGCGGCGAGTGCATCGGCGCCATCGGCATGTCCGAGCCCGGCGCCGGCTCCGATCTGCAGGGCATCAAGACCAGCGCGCTGCCGGATGGCGAAGGCGGCTACGTCATCAATGGCTCGAAGACCTTCATCACCAATGGCCAGCACGCCGGCGTCGTGGTGCTGGCGACCAAGACCGATCCGAAGTCGGGCGCCAAGGGCACCACGCTGTTCACCTTCGACACGTCCCTGCCCGGCTTCAAGCGCGGCCGCAATCTCGACAAGATCGGCCTGCACTCGGCCGACACCAGCGAACTGTTCTTCGACAACGTGAAGATCTCGGCCGATGAAGTGCTGGGCCGGGTCGGCGGCGGCTTCGGTCACCTGGTCGACGAGCTGCCGCGCGAGCGCCTGGCCCTCGCCGTCACCGCCGTCGGCCACGCGCAGGGCGCACTGGAAAAGACCATCAAGTACACGATGGAACGCAAGGCCTTCGGCAACTCGATCGCCAGCTTCCAGAACACCCGTTTCGAACTCGCGAAGTGCAAGACCGATGTCGAAGTGCACCGCGCCTTCGTCGAAAAATGCAGCGCGCAATACGCACTCGGCAAGCTCGACGTGTCGACCGCCGCGATGGTCAAGCTGTCGACCACCGAGATGGAAGGCCGAGTCACCGACGCCTGCCTGCAACTGTTCGGCGGCTACGGCTACATGACCGAATACCCGATCAGCCGCTACTGGGCCGACGCGCGCATCCAGCGCATCTACGGCGGCACCAGCGAGATCATGAAGGAAGTGATTGCGCGCAGCCTGGTCGGCCGCTGAGCCCAGGCTCACCTGCAGGTCGGCCCTTGGCCGACGCCGCACTCGTCAGCAGCGCGTCGCGGCGGCCACGTGTCGACCTACCACGACACAAACCTCAAGCCTCGCCCCCAACCTCCGGCACCGCATCCTTGACCGGATGCGGCTCGTCCTTCGGAAAGCGGAAGCTGCGCCAGCCGATCAGCACCGCGATGCCGCCGGCGCAGCACATCAACCCGACCACGCCGGGCCAGCCGGCCCAGTGCCAGACCACGGCCGGGATCACGCCGCCAGCGCTGCCGCCGAGGTAGTAGCAGGTCACGTACAGGCCGACTGCCGGGCCGCGCTCGCGCCCGGCCGCTTCGCTGACGAAGCTGGTGGTCGTGGTCTGGGCGATGAACAGGCCGAGCGAGAACAGACACAGGCCGATGCCGATCACCGGCAGCGACGGGAACAGGGTCAGCAGCAGCCCGGTCGCGCCGAAGGTCCAGGCCATTACCAGCACCTTGGCGTGACCATAGGCGTTCAGCAGCCGGCCCGAGTACGGCGTGACGACGATGCCGGCGAGATAGACGACGAAGATCGTCGACAGCGCCGCCGGACCCAGCGAGTACGGCGCCTGCGACAGATGCAGGGTCATGTAGGTGAAGCCGCCGACCAGCGCGAACAGCATCAGGAAGCCGGTCGCATACGCACCGCGCAAGCCCGGGCGCAGCAGCAAGGGCAGCAGCGGCGTGCGCGGCGTGCCACGCAGCCTGGGAATATCACGACCCGGCGGCAACCAGATGCGAATCAGCAGCGCGAGCGCCAACTGCAGTAGCGCCAGCGACGCAAAGGCCCAGCGCCAGCCGGCGAACTCGGCCACCACGCCGGACAGCAGCCGGCCGCAGAAACCGCCTCCGATGGTGCCGGCGACATAGACCGCCGTCACCGCCCTCGCCTCCGCCGCCGGCCATTCCTCGGCGATGTAGGCGACGGTCACGGCGAAGATGCCCGGCAGGCACAGGCCCTGGATCAGACGGATCAGCATCAGCGATTCCGGCGTCGGCGCCAGACCGGCGAACAGGCCGGGGACGACCGCGAGGAAGGCCGCGATGACGATCACCCGGCGACGCCCGAAACGATCGGCCAGCAGCCCGGCGAACGGCGCGGCGATGGCAACGCCGAAGGTGCCCGCCGAAACGATCAGGCCAGCGCGTGCAGCGTCATTGCCAATCCAGTCGCGCAGCAGCGGCAGCAGCGACTGCGGCGCGTAAAGATTGATGAAGGCCGCGATGCCCGCGAGGGTTACGGCGATGCGGCGACGGTTCACTGCGCACCGCCGCAGCGACCGTCATTCCCGCGCAGGCGGGAATCCAGTTCTTCGCATCCAGCAGTGCGCGAGCATTTAGACTGGATTCCCGCCTTCGCGGGAATGACGAAGACAGGCTTCATTCCTGTTGCCGGGTCAGGGCCTACTTCTTGGTTCTTGCCGACTGCGCCGCCAGACGCTTGGCTTTCATCTGCATCGCCGGCGACAGGTCGCTCTTCTTGTTCTTGAACGGGTTGTCGCCGGTCTTGAACTCGAGTTTCAGTGGCACGCCCTGCAGCTTGAAGGCCTCGCGGAAGGTGTTCGCCAGGTAGCTGACGTAGCTGTCCTTGAGTTTGTCGGTCTGGTTGCCGTGAATCATGATCGCCGGCGGATTGCGGCCGCTCTGGTGGCAGTAGCGGAGCTTGATGCGGCGGCCGAGGATGGCGTGCGGCGCGTGCTTTTCAACGGCGGCGATCAGCACCCGGTTCAGTTCCGGCGTGGCCATTTCGCGGGTCGTCGCTTCATAGCCGGCGACCACGTGTTCCATCAGTTCGCGCAAGCCCGAGCCGTGCAGCGCCGAGACGAAATCGACCGGCACGTAGTCGAGAAACGGCAGCTTGAAATCGACCATGTCGCGCACCCACTTGCGCTTGTCCATGTCCAGGCCGTCCCACTTGTTGACCGCCAGCACCATCGCCCGGCCGTGATGGGCGACCAGGCCCATGATCCGCGCATCGTGAGTGCCGATCTCGTCCTGGGCGTCGACCATCGAGATCACCACATGGGCGCGGTCGATGGCCTGCAAGGTCTTGACGATCGAAAACTTTTCGATCACTTCGGTGACCCGCGACTTGCGGCGGACACCGGCGGTATCGATCAACTCGAACTTGCGGCCGCCCCACTCGAACGGCACGCTGATCGAATCACGCGTGGTGCCCGGCTGTTCGGACGACAGCACGCGGTCTTCGCCGATCAGGCGATTGACCAGGGTCGACTTGCCGGCGTTCGGACGGCCGACGATTGCCACGCGGATGGTGCCGTCGTCCCACTCCGGCTCCTCGGTGTTCGCCGGCGTATTGGCCAGCAGATCGCGGAGCAGGCCGCCGATGCCGTCACCGAACTCGGCGGAGATCACCGTCGGTTCGCCCAGACCCAGCTTGTAGAAGTCGGCGACCAGCATCTTGGTCATGCCTTCCGACTTGTTGGCCAGCAGCCGTACCGGCTTGCCGAGCTTGCGCAGCACGTTGGCGATCTCGATATCCGAGGCCATCAGGCCGGCCTTGGCATCGACCAGGAACAGCACGGTGTCGGCGTCCTCGATGGCAATCCGCGCCTGCTGCTCGGCGAGCAGGGCCAGCGCATCGGCGGATTCCGGCATCAGGCCACCGGTATCGACGACGATGAAGCGCTTGCGCTCGAACGTGCCCTGGCCGTACTGGCGATCGCGAGTCAGGCCGGCGTAATCGGCGACCAGCGCATCGCGACTATTGGTGAAGCGGTTGAACAACGTCGACTTGCCGACATTCGGACGGCCGACGAGGGCGATGACCGGCAGCATGCCCGGCTGCTTTTGGGGCTCGGCCGCATCAGGCGCGACGGCTTCGGGGGAGGCGACGGGGGGCACTTCGGGGATGCTGCTCATGATTCACTTACCACCAGAAAAAACGAGGTACCGGCGGCCAGCCTACGCGGGCGACGCCATGACGACAAAAGCCCCGGAGCGCTGACGCTACCGGGGCGTGGACTGCGGCCCGATGCAATAGGCATCGAACCCGGCTTCAGCCCAACCGGAATTCCCGGCTCGGCCTCGCCACTTGTGAGCGGCCTACTTCGCCGGCGCGATCTGGTAGGCGGCGATATCGCCAGAGACGTTGAGCACGTAAAGACGCTCGCCATCGCTGACCGGCGCGGCAATCACCGCATCGCCGCCCAGATTGCCCCGCATGACCTCGTGGCCATCACCCGATTCGAACCAGTGCAGGTAGCCCTTGTAGTCGCCGGCGACGATGTACTTGCCGATCACGGCGGGCGGCGACAGGCGACGGAATTTCAGCGTCTCCTGCTTCCAGTTGACGGCACCGGTATCGGCATCGAGCGACCACAGCAAGCCATCGTTGTCGGTGACATACAGATGGGACTCGTCGGTGCTCATGCCGGTGTAGCTCTTGATGCTGCGGCGCCAGCGGCTTTCGCCGGCCACCGGGTCGATCAGCGCGATGTCGTTGCCGTAGCTGACCGCGTAGATGCCGTTGTCGGCAGCAAGCAGATCGGCGTCGACGTCGGTCAGGCGTTCCAGCTCGGAGCGGCCGGTCGGCACCGACAGATTCTGTTCCCAGGCCGGCACGCCGTCGGCGAGGTTCAGCGCCACCAGCTTGCCGCTGTCCAGACCGATGTAGACGCGGTTACCGAGAATCAGCGGCTTCGACAGCCCGCGCAGCGTCAGATTCGGCTCCGCACGATCGAAGTTCCAGACCCGGCTGCCATCGGCGACCGACAAGCCGAACTGACGGCCATCGACGCTGCGCACGACGACGATGTCGCCGCTCGCCACCGGGGCGGCGACCACTTCGCTGAGCAGGCGATGACGCCAGGCTTCCTTGCCATCGGCGCGCTTCAGCGCGATCACGTCACCGTCGAGCGTGCCGACATAGACCAGATCGGCAGCGACCGTCGGGCCGGAAATCACTCGCGACTTGGTCTTGCTCTGCCAGATGGTGGCGCCGGTCTTCGGATCGATCGCGAACACACCGCCGTTGATCGCGGCGGCGTACAGCGCATCGGATTCCAGGTCCAGACGCAGGCCGGAATAGAAGCCGCCGCTGCCGTTGCCGGCCGAGCGCGACCAGAGCTGCTGAACCTTGATTTCCGGCTTGACCTCGACCAGCTTGGTCGGCTCGCGCAGCTTCGGCTTCGACGAACAGGCGGTGGTCGCGGCCAGCGCGGCGATCAGCAACAGGCCCAGACCATTACGCAACACTGGCTTCACGATTTCACCGCCGCGACATCGGCCAGATCATCGATCTTGTGCTGCAGCGATTCGGCGATCGGTGCGTTCGGCGTGCCGGCGGTCTCGCCGCCGAGTCCACCCAAGGCCTTGGTGTAGGCGGCGAGCGCAGCTGCGCGATCGCCTTCGGCAAGCTTGATGTCACCGCGCAGTTCGTCGAACAGCACGGCGTAGCTGTCCGCACCCGCGTCAAGCAGCTTCAGTGCGTCCGGCGCCTTGCCCTGCTGCCAGAGCACACGGGCCAGACGCAGATGGATCAGCGGCTTCAGCGCTTCGTCATCGGCGTGGGCATAGGCCCATTCGAGACGGATGCGTGCGTCGTCGAGCTTGTTGTCGTCGACGGCCGCCTGGGCCAGCTTCATCGCACCGGCCGCCGCGTACGGCGTGGATTCGAAATCACTGGCCAGACGATCGGCCATCTTCACCGCTTCGTCGTACTTCTTGCCGCTGACCGCCGTCTTCAGTTCCTCGAACAGCTGCGAAGCTTCGGCGCGCGTCTGATTCTTCTGGGTGCGGTAGTACTCCCAGCCGAAGATCGCAGCGAGACCGAGGCCCAGACCGACGGCCAGCGGCAACCAGTTGTCCTTCCACCAGCGGCGCAGGTCTTCGACTTGGGCTTCGTCGTCGTAATGGGTGCTCATCGTTGCAGTCTCGGGTCAGCGTCGCGTCAGGGCCAGATTTGAATCGGCTTCGAACCGCTTCCAATCAGGTGAGAAAAATGTGTGTTGAGGAGAGGCTCGCGGCTTCAGAGCGCGAGCCGGCGCGAGAGTTCCGCAGCCAGTTCGGTTAGGGAACAGGTGAAGGCTTCGCCCTCCCCGCGCAGCGATTTTACTTGAACGGCGCCGGCAGCCGCTTCGTCGTCGCCAATGATCAGCGCCAGCCGTGCGCCGCAGCCATCGGCGCGCTTGAGCTGGGACTTGAGACTGCCGCCGCCCGCGTTCAATACCAGGCGCAAACCGGGCAGCTGATCGCGCAGTGTTTCCGACCATTGCAGCGCCACACGCTCGGCTTCGGCACCGAAGCGGCAGAGGTACACCTGCGGCTGGTTCGACACCACCGGCACCTGCTGCACGGCCATCAGCAGGATCAGCCGCTCGATGCCGAGGCCGAAACCGACGCCGGTGGTCTTCGGGCCGCCCAGCTGCTCGACCAGACCGTCGTAGCGGCCGCCGGCGCAGACCGTGCCCTGGGCGCCGAGCTGGTCGGTGACCCACTCGAACACCGTGTGTGTGTAGTAGTCGAGGCCTCTGACCAGCCGCGGATTGATGACGTAGGCGATACCCAGCGCTTCCAGCCCGGCCTTGACGGCATCGAAGTGGGCGATCGAGGCCTCGTCCAGGTAATCGAGCAGCGACGGCGCGCCTTCGACGATCGCCTGGGTCGCCGGCACCTTGGAATCAAGCACCCGCAGCGGATTGGTATGCAGGCGGCGCCTGGCGTCTTCATCGAGCGCGGCTTCGTGCTGCAGCAGATAGTCGATCAGGGCCGCGCGATGTGCCGCCCGCGATGGCAGGGTGCCAAGGGTATTGATCTGCAGCTGGAAGCCGCTCATGCCGAGGCGCTTCCAGAGCTGCGCGGCGATGGCGATGATCTCGACATCGGTATCCGGCGTGGCGATGCCGAAGGCTTCGACATCGAGCTGATGGAACTGCCGATAGCGGCCAGCCTGCGGACGCTCGTAGCGGAACACCGGGCCGGTGCACCAGATGCGCTGCTGCTGGTTGAACAGGATGCCGTGCTCGATGCCGGCGCGGATCACGCCAGCGGTCAGCTCGGGACGCAGGCTCAGGCGCTCGCCGCCGCGATCCTCGAACGAATACATCTCTTTCTCGACGACATCGGTCACTTCGCCGACGGCGCGCTTGAACAGCTCGGTGCGCTCGACCACCGGCAGGCGCAGCTCGCCATAGCCGTAGGCGGCGAACACCTGGGCAGCAACGGCATGGACGTGCTGCCAGGCCGACGAATCGGCCGGCAGAACATCATTCATGCCGCGTACGGACTGGATCTTCATCGCTGAATTCTGGAAACCGGCAAGGCTGCGGCGCTAAGCCGGAACGGGAACAGGAGGGGCAACGACTGAACTCAGGGCGTTGCGGCGGGCGCAGCTGCCGGCTCGACAAACGGCAAGCTGATGCGGGCCGTCGAGTTGTCGCGCATGTGCGGCTTGAGGTCGAAGGGCTTGCCGTCGAATTCCACCGTCACGCCCGGCACATAGCCGATGAACAGCGCATACGGCAGGCGTCCGCGCAGCACCTGATGATCGCCGGCCCGCTGGTTGCCGGAGAGCAGCAGGCGGCCGTCGGCATCATCCACTCTCACCCAGGAGGTGGCGCTGAAGTTGAGCACCAGCGCGCCTGAGCCGGTGACGACGGGTTCCGCCGGGCTGGCTGCAGCAGCGGCAGCCGGCTCGGTGCCGGTCACGGCTGCGCCTGAAACTGGCGCTTCGCCTGGCGTCGGCGTCGCGAATTCGCTGGCGGGAACACCCGGCTGGGCATCGAGCGATGAAGTCGGCGCCGGAGCCGGCTCGACGACGGCAGCTGGCGGCGGCGCGGTTGGTTCGATCGTCGGCGCCAGGCTCGGTGACTCGTGGACCAGGAACCAGATGCCGGCGCCGATCGCCACCGCGATGGCGAGCACCAGCGGCAGGCTCGGGCCACCGCCGCGGCGGCTCATCGAACCCATCGTCGAACCGCCGCTGCCGAGCAGCAGCTTGGTCGGCAGCGGCGGCGCCTTCGGCCCCAGCAGCTTGTCGTAGGCGCCGATCAGCTCGGCTTCCGGCAGCTTCAGCACCTTGGCGCACTTGCGGTAGTAGCCGCGCACGTAGACCGCTTCGTGCAGGGTCGAGAAATCATCGCTTTCCAGCGCTTCGAGGGTCGGCTTGGCGAGGCGCGTCTGCACCGCCAGTTCCTCGATGCTCATCGCGGCACGTTCGCGGGCCGTGCGAATCATCCGGCCGGGGCCGCCGGCGGCGCTCGGGGCAGCGGAATTCGAGTCAGGCTTTGCAGCGTCGGTTTCGGTAGCCACGCGCAGGGTCGGGATGATCGGATCGGAAGTCATGGTGCAGGCAGATTCTTCTGTAGTTGCACAGCCTGGTCGGATTCTGGGAACTCGCGCAGCAAGGTCTGCTCGTAACGACGGGCCGCCACCTTGTCGCCGAGCTTGCGTTCGGTGAAGGCGGCGATCAGCAGGATTTCCGGCGTCCGGACGCCCACTTTCTCATAGCGCTGAATGAAAGCGCGGGTGCGCAGCCAATCGTTGCGGCGGAAAGTCAGCAGCGAAATCTGCGCCAGCGCATCGGCAAAATCCGGATTGATCTTCAGCGCCTGGCGAAAATCGTTCTCGGCCACCGGCAGATTGCCGGCCTTCATCTGGCAAACGCCGGCATTGGTCCAGGCCGCTTCGGGCGTCTGATAATTGCGATCCGCCAGCGCCACCTTGAACGCGCGATCGGCCTCGGCGTACTTGCCCTGGCCGCACAGGAACACGCCGAAATTGTTGTGCGTGCCGGCGTCATTCGGCGCCAGCGCCAGCGAACGGCGGTACTCGCGCTCGGCGTCGACGCGGTTGCCGGTCTGGGTCAGCACATAGGCAAGCGCGGTGTGCGCCGGGGCGTAGCGTTCGTTCTGCTCGACCGCCTTGCGCAGCTTTTCCTCGGCCACGTCGTAGCGGCCCTGGCGAGCGTAGTCGCTGCCCAGCTGGGTGTTGATGCGCGCCGCTTCGATCAGATCCGGTGGCGACTGCGGCCTCAGGTTGCCAGTGGTTTCGGTGACGCAGCCGCTGATCGCCATGGTGATCAAAACGAGCAGCAGACCGCGCGCAGCAAAACTCATTGCACGCGCACCGGGATGTCGCCAAGCCGCTTCTTCTGCTTGCTCTGAACCTTCCCCACCAACTGGCCACAGGCTGCGTCAATGTCATCGCCGCGGGTGCGACGCGTCATCGTCAGCAGGCCCTTGGCGCGAAGAATCTCGGAAAACCGAGTGATCGCTTCCGGCGTCGAGCGCTTGTAGCGCGCTTCCGGAAACGGGTTGAACGGAATCAGATTGACCTTCGCCGCCTGACCCTGGCCGTTGAGCAGCTTGGCGAGTTCGCGGGCGTGCTCGGGCTGGTCGTTGACGCCGTCGAGCATCACGTACTCGTAGATGATGTGCGACTTGCGATCCTTGCCTGCGAGGTAACGCTTGCAGGCCTCCATCAATTCGGCGATCGGGTACTTCTTGTTGATCGGCACCAGCTGGTCGCGCAGCTTGTCGTTGGCCGCGTGCAGCGAGATCGCCAGTGCGGTATCGACATCACCACCGAGGCGATCGATGAACGGCACCAGACCGGAAGTCGACACTGTGACCCGGCGCTTCGACAAACCGAAGCCGAAGTCGTCGAGCAGAATCCGGATCGCCGGCAGCACGTTGTTGTAGTTGGCGAGCGGCTCGCCCATGCCCATGAACACGACATTGGAAATGACGCGCTCGTTCTGGAAATCGCCGCCGAGTGTCTTGCCAGCGAACCAGACCTGGGCAACGATCTCGGCCGTGCTCATGTTCCGCGAGAAGCCGCCTTGGGCGGTCGAACAGAACGAGCAATCCATCGCGCAACCCGCCTGCGAGGAAATGCACAACGTGCCTCGATTGGCTTCCGGGATGTAGACGGTTTCGATCATCGTCACCGGCTTGCCTTCGGCCTGTTCGAGCTTCAGCACCCATTTGCGGGTACCGTCGACCGAGACCTGCTCGGTGACCAGCTCGGGCGGACGAATGACGAAATGCGCGGCCAGGCG
>NZ_CAISIQ010000307.1 GCF_903885465.1 uncultured Nevskia sp. | reverse complement strand
GGGCCGCGCTGGAAAACCCTTGCATGACAAGGGTTTGGAAGAGGTGCTCGGTCATCAGGAACCTGCCTCGACGATCGACGATAGTGCACTGCACTGGCGTCGTGGCACTTGTAAACGTGCCTCCCGGCGAGAGAAACGCCTCAGGACCTAGCTCAGGCCCCCAATTCCTGAGGGCCGTCGTGAAAATTTCAAAGGGAGCGGGATACCGCGATTGCTCACCCACCATGTTGGAGATGAGCAGATGAAACACGACGGCAGCGCGGCAGGACCTCGTCACCACGACAAGGTCAACAAGATTCTGAATTGGACGCTTCGGCACTCGCTGATCGATCGGCAGACGGTACAACTGCTGCTGAAAGTGAGCTACAGCGTGGCTTGCGCCATCCTTCTCGCGATGGTGCGAGAAAACCTGCTTGCACGAATCCTTGGTCACGGCGTCCAGTCCAAGTTGTTCCGACTGACGCCCAGCGGTGCGCGGTCGGCGGACAGGACGCGCGGCGACTTCGACCAGGGCCTGAGGGCGCTCACCAACCCGGATGAAATCGGCGTCCATTACGCGGCACATAATCAGGTCGTCGCGAGGGTCGCAGCGGCGTGGCTGGCGGGCCGCGACTACGACGGCGAGGTGCTGTCGCCGCGGCAGATTCGGCTGCATGGGCTTGCGATCGGCGCGAGCAGCGAGCACAAGGCCGCTTGGAAAGTCCCTGACGCAATGCTGCTTCAGCCCGTTCCGGAGGACGAGCGCGATGTCTATAGCTTCGGCCATTTCAAGACCGCCATCGAGGTCCAGCAGATCGACGAAAGCCATGAAACGCGTGCGTACAAGCTCTGGCAATACTGGCAGGCAGTGAGCGAGGGCCAGATCTACGACTTCGAGTACGTTTCGAGCTACGCCCACATCGTGAACGCGTTTAGAGATCAGTGGCATCACAAGCTCGAAGAGCGCATCTACTGGGTCGACAAGCATCGCTGGACTCGGCCCAGCAACCCGAGAACGATCGAGCCCGACGAGGAACTGCTCGAACGGGCGTCTTTCCGCGTACTCGCGCACGATCCTTTCGCCGCAGGGCTGTATCCCAGCCCGGCGGCGATGAGCAAGTACTCGACGCACCGCGACTGAGCCACTCGACGGTCCAACGCTTACTCGTTGTTAGGCCTGGCCACGATGCGGGGCAGTTCTCCGCACCGTGGCACGGCCGCCCACCGGGCAGCGCGAGCCAGGGTCAAGCCCCTTCCCGGCAAAGCCGGTGGTCGCTGGGCGTCGAGCGGCACGGCTTCGGGTGCCGATCGTCGGCCAGTGAGCAGGCTTGACGCAGGCGCAGGTGCTGACCGAAATCCGCATGAAGTTGCGACAGATCAGAAACGAATCAGTGCTGCAACCGAAGCTATCCACAAGCGCAGGACAGGCTCGTTCGATTCTCAGCGCAGATTCATACCCGACAAGTCAGCATCGCCACCGGGATGCTTGCCAAGCCAATAACCGCGACCCGGCTTCGTGACGCCGAGCCGGTCGCAGGCTTTGTGAACGGCCACGTCGCTGACCCCGAAGTCGTTGGCGATCTGCACGATCGGCTGAGAGGCCACGAGGGCCTTCAGGATCGAAGCTGACTTCGACACGGCCTGCCACTGCTGTCGCTGGAGGCGATCCACTGGCAGCGGCTCCGCCTCGGCGCACCCCCGCTGGGCCGGAGCCGGAGCCTGAACGCCGCCCTCCAGCGCCGCGAGTTCGGCGGCGAGCGTGTAACTGCGAAGATGCGTGTAGCGCGCCAGCATCGCATCGGTCTTGTGGCCGGTGACGGCTTTGATCTTCGCGGAAGGCCAGTTCGTCCTCTCGAACAGCCGCGATGTCCCTTCATGCCGGAGGTCGTGAAACCGCAGGTCTTTCAGGCGCGTTACAAGGCCTGGGTCCCCATCCTCCTCCTGGACCACCCGCTCGGCCTCGACGATGGCCGCAGCCTTGACCCGCCGCCAGGCGCTGATGATCGCCGCCTTGCTCCCCCAGACCGGCCCCGTGTTACGGACGCCGAGGTCCGAAATCAGCGTCCGTGCGGATGGAAACAACGGCACCGAGCGGCTTTCGCCGTTCTTGGTTTCTTCAATAAAAACGGTGCCCTGCGCGAGATTGACATGCAGCCAATCCATGCCCGCGATTTCGGCCAATCGCATGGCCGTCGAGCAGGCGAAGCGGATGATGCTGCCGATCTGTGTGGCGCAGGTCGCCGCCATCCGATCCGCGACGCGCAGCAGGACGCGTTCTTCATCTTGTTCGAGGCGATGACAGCGGCCACGCGGTTCGCGGAGACGCAGTCCCTGGACGACCGGATTCTTCAAATCCGCGCAGCTGAAGTTGCTCTGTGCGACCGTGAACATGTTGCTGAGCGTTGACAGCTCGCGATTGATCGACGCATTGCTCAGGTCGTGGCTCGTGCGCAACGCGATGAAGTCCTGAATGTCGTCGGTCTTGACGGCGTACAGGCCCATCGCGCAGAGCTCAGCGCAGTGCTTGATCACGCGGTTCGTCAGCGAGATCTCGGACTTGATGCTCTTCAAGCCGATCTTCAAGTCGAGGCGCTTCAGCAGCGCATCGGCGACCGTCAATTCGTGCGCCGCAAACACCTTTTCAAGCCGCCCTTTTGCGGCACCCTCCTCAAGCGCATCGAGCCAAGCCTGCGCCTGTTCCCGCGACTCGAAGGTTTTCGACGGCCGTTTGCCGTTGATGCTGTAACGCGCGAGGAACTGATAAGGCCCTCGATCCTCGATCGTGCCGGTCTTCGGCCTGCCCTGGTTTGCCATGCTCCATCCCCTAGCCTTGTGGGGGACGGTATCCGTGTCGTTTCGAACTTTGCCTTTTTGGCACAAGTTCTGGCACAAAAATGCGCGGATGCAGGCTTGCGATGAATCGCCTTTCGAGACAAACCCTTGTTAATCAAAGAGTTGACTCTTGAAAAATGGTGCCGAGAAGAGGAATCGAACCTCCGACCTACTGATTACGAATCAGTTGCTCTACCGACTGAGCTATCTCGGCGCGGGCCGCGATTATAGGGAAGTCTTTGCTTCGATGGGAGCTTTTTGTTCCGGCCGATCAGGCGAGGTCGTAGCGGAATTCCTTCTTGAAGCGGGCGCGGAACTGTTCCGGGGTGGCGCTGTGGTTCTGCGGGCCGGGGCGTTCGATCTTGATCGCGCCGAGCAGCGAGGCGACTCTGCCGGTGGTGTCCCAGTCCAGGCCGTTGAGCAGGCCGTAGAGCAGGCCGCCGCGGTAAGCGTCGCCGCAGCCGGTGGGATCGGCCAGCGAGTGCGCCGAGGCGGTCGGAATCTCGTAGGTCTTGGTCTTGGTGTAGATGCTCGAACCCTTGCCGCCACGGGTGACGATCAGTGCCTCGACGCGGTCGGCGATTTCCTTCAGCGACCAGCCGGTGCGGGCCATGATCATTTCCGACTCGTAGTCGTTGACGGCGACATAGGTCGACTTTTCAATGAAGTCCTTGAGGTCATCGCCGCCGAACAGCGGCAGGCCCTGGCCCGGATCGAAGATGAACGGCAGGCCGGCTTCGGCGAACTGGGTGGCATGCAGGACCATCGCGTCACGGCCGTCCGGCGATACCGTGCCGATGGTGGCGCCGGCCTTGATCGCGGCGTGCACGTCCTGGGTGTGGGCGAAACTCATCGCACCCGGATGGAACGCGGTGATCTGGTTGTCGTCGAGATCGGTGGTGATGTAGGCCTGCGCGGTGTAGGCCTCGGGCACGGTCTTGATGTATTCGCGGCTGATGCCGAGCTTGTCCAGCCACTCGTTGTAGCTCGCGAAGTCCTTGCCGACGGTGGCCATCGGCAGCGGTTCGCCGCCGAGCATCTTCAGGTTGTAGGCGATGTTGCCGGCGGTGCCGCCGAACTCGCGGCGCAGCTCCGGCACCAGGAACGAGACGTTCAGGATGTGGACCTTGTCCGGCAGGATCTCGTTCTTGAAGCGGCCGCTGAACACCATGATCGTGTCGAAGGCGAGCGAACCACAGATGAGGGCTGACATATTGGCTAGGTGCGGTTGGTGAGGCGGGGATGGTGTGTTTCCTGCCCTCGCCCGAGGCGAGGGCGCGTCCGAGCGCAGACGATGCCATTCAAGGCATCGTCAAAGCGCGCTCAGCCGCCCATGATCGTATCGAAGGCCAGCGAGCCACAAATCAGTGCAGACATGATGTTTTCGTGAGGTTTTCGGTTAGCCGAACAGCACCAGGCCCCAGACGATCGGAACCTGCAGCAGGGAGAGATGAACCGCCGCGGACCCTAGATCCTTGGCGCGCCCGGACAATACATGACGTTCAAGGCCGATGCGATCGACGACGACTTCGACTGCGGTGTTCAGCAGTTCGACGATCAGCACCAGCAGCAGGCTCCAGAACAGGATGACCCGCTCGATCGCATTGTCGCCGAGCCAGATCGCAAACGGCAGCATCAGCAGGAACAGGATCAGCTCGATGCGGAAGGCTTCTTCCTCGCGCACCGCCCAGCCCATGCCGACATAGCTGACCTTGGTCGCCCGGACGATGCGACGCCAGCCGGTGATTCCGTCGGCCATCAGAGCGCGCTCACACCAGTACCTGCTACGTAGCGGATGTCGAGCTGGCGCGCAGCGCGCACGTCATCAAGCCTGCGCACCGGCATCTTGTACGGCGCGCCCTTGACGAAGGCGATGTCGCGCTTCGCTTCTTCCCAGATCGCGCACAGGGCGGCGACGAAGGCATCCAGCGTTTCCTTGTCCTCGGTCTCGGTCGGCTCGATCAGCAGGCATTCCGGCACCAGCAGCGGGAAGTAGACCGTCGGCGCGTGGTAGCCGTAGTCCAGCAGGCGCTTGGCGATGTCGGTGGCGGTGAGATCGATCTCCTGCTTTTGGCGCTTCAAGGTGACGATGAATTCATGCGTCGCCCTGCGCTTCGGGTAGGCCAGATCGAAACCGAGATCGCGCAAGCGCGCCTGCAGGTAGTTGGCGTTCAGGGTCGCGAACTCGGCGACCCGGTGCATGCCCTCGCGGCCGAGCAGGCGCGCGTAGACATAGGCGCGCAGCAGCACGCCGGCATTGCCCATGAAGGCGCTGAGGCGGCCAATGGTTTGCGGCAAGTCTTTCTCATCGAGCCAGCGATAGCTGCTCCCGCTGCCCTCGCCGGCCTTGCCGACAACCGGAATCGGCATGAACGGCAGCAAACGCTGCGACACACCTACCGCGCCTGCGCCCGGCCCGCCGCCGCCGTGTGGCGTGCTGAAGGTCTTGTGCAGGTTCATGTGGATGACGTCGAAGCCCATGTCGCCCGGACGCACTTCGCCGAGGATCGCGTTGAGATTGGCGCCGTCGTAATAAAGCAGGCCGCCCGCTTCGTGGACCAGCTTGGCGATCCTGGCGATGTTGCGTTCGAAGACGCCGAGCGTGCTCGGATTGGTCAGCATGATGCCGGCGGTCTGCGGGCCGACGACGGCGGCGAGCTTGTCCAGATCGACATCGCCTTCGGCATCGGTGGGGATCTCGCGCACGGTCATGCCGAGCATCGTCGCGGTCGCCGGATTGGTGCCGTGGGCAGCGTCCGGCACCAGAATTTCAGTGCGGGCCAGATCATTCCGGGCGCGGTGATAGGCGCGGATCATCGCCACACCGGCGAACTCGCCCTGCGCGCCGGCCATCGGCGTCAGGCTGACGCCGGCCATGCCGGTCACGTCCTTGAGCATTTCCTGCAGCTCGTACATGCAGGCCAGGAAACCCTGCGAGTTGGTCTCCGGCGCCAGCGGATGGCGGCCGAGGAACTGCGGCAGCATCGCCAGCGTGTTGCAGGCGCGCGGGTTGTATTTCATCGTGCAGCTGCCGAGCGGATAGAAGTGGGTGTCGATGCTGAAATTCAGCTTCGACAAGCGCGTGAAGTGACGCACCGCCTGCAGCTCGGACACCTGCGGCAATCCCGGTGCGACCTGCCTTCTGAACTTCGCCGATAGTCGAATCTCCGGCAGCCCGATCGGACGTTGAGCGCTGGCACTGCGGCCGGCGCGCGACACTTCGAAGATCAGCGGCTCGGCCGGATTCAGCGGCGACGGCAGCGCGGTGGCGACGTTTGCGGTGTTTGAGGCGTGAGCCATGATCGATCTCTGAGGCGTGTTCGGTTCAGCGTTCTGATTCAGTTGCAGCGATGCAGCTTCAGACTTCGTCCTTCGGCACGGCGCCGTCATCGTCGAGGCGAATCAGCTCGACGCCATCGACCGTCATCCGCCAGACCGCGCCATCACGGACCGGCGGCTTGTCGACGTGAAAGCTCGACGAGAACAGCCAGAAGCCGGCCGAGAATTTCTTCTTCGAGAACGAGCTCAACGGCGCGATGACGCTATGCGACGAGCCATCTTCATCGACCTTGCGCCAGGCGATCTGGCCATCGGCACTCAGGCTCAGATTGACGCCAGGCGCGCTCCAGTCACCGACGAACTCCGGCGCCGGCAACGCTGTTCCGCCTCCGCCGCAACTGGCCAGGCCTGAAGTCAGGGCAAGGGCCAGCAGCAGCGTCAGCCAGCGATGCCGGAGCGTCGTCATGCAGTTGCGCTTCAGGCCAGTGCCTTCAGGGCGGCGTCGTAGTTCGGCTCGTGAGCGATCTCGCTGACCAGTTCGCTGTGCAGCACCTTGTTGTTGGCATCGAGCACCACGACGGCGCGTGCGGTGAGGCCGGCCAGCGGGCCGTTCTCGATGTTCAGGCCGTACTCGGTGGCGAAGCCGCGGCCGCGCATCAGCGACAGGTTGACGACATTGCTGATGCCTTCGGCGCCGCAGAAGCGCTTCTGCGCGAACGGCAGATCGGCCGAGATGCACAGCACCACGGTGTCGCTCAAGCCCGCGGCCTTCTCGTTGAACTTGCGCACCGACATCGCGCAGGTCGGCGTGTCCACCGACGGGAAAATGTTCAGCACCTTCTTCTTGCCCGCGAAGTCATGCAGCGTGACGTCCTTCAGATCGCCGCCGACCAGCCGGAAACCGGGTGCATCGCTACCCGGCTTCGGCAGTTCGCCATTGGTCGAGAACGGATTGCCCTGCAGAGTGATTGCTGCCATGTGTTTACTCCTCGTTATGGGTGCCCGAATTTTACGGGCTGGACGATGATTCGAATCAGTGCACAGCCAGGATTTCGCGCAAGGCCTTGGCGTAACGCGCGATGTCTTCGGCGGTCCGGGTTTCGGTCGCGCAGACCAGCAGCGCCGAACCCAGCGCCGGGTAATGCTGCGACAGATCGAAGCCGCCGAAGATGCCGCGTTCGGCGAGCCCGGCCAACACCTGGCCAGCAGCTTGTGGCAGGCGGATGACAGCTTCATGGAAGCGCTCGCCATCGAAGGCGGCGCTGACGCCAGGGATCGCGGTCAGCGCCTCGACCAGCGCCTGCGTGTTGGCCATCGAATGCACGGCGACGCTTTCCAGCCCTTCCGGCCCGAGCAGGCTCATGTGGATGGTCGCGGCGGTGACCAGCAGGCCCTGGTTGGTGCAGATGTTCGAGGTCGCCTTGCTGCGGCGGATGTGCTGCTCGCGCGCCTGCAGGGTCAAGGTGTAGCCGGGCTTGCCATCGAGATCGACGGTGCGGCCGACAATGCGGCCAGGCATCTGGCGCACGAAAACTTGCCGTGCCGTCAGGAAGCCGAAGTAAGGCCCGCCGGACGACAGCGGCGCACCGAGCGGCTGACCTTCGCCGCAGACGATGTCGGCTCCTTTTGCGCCCCACAAGCCGGGCGGCTGCAACAAGCCGAGCGACACCGGATTGACCACGGCAACCACCAACGCGCCATTGGCCTGCGCCCAATCGGTGATCGCATCGACGTCCTCGAGCACGCCGAAGAAGTTCGGCTGCTGGATGACCACCGCGGTGATGCCCTGCCCTTCATGGGCGCGCAGTTGTTCGAGCGAGGTGGCACCGGTCACCGGGTCATAACCGATCGGCTGCGGCTTGATGCCTTGGGCGTCGGTGATCGAGACAACTACTTCTCGGTAATACGGATGCACGGCCTGCGGCATCAGCACCTTGCCACCGCTGTTCGCGCTGTTGGCGCGCACCGCCATCAGCAGCGCTTCGGCGAGCGCCGAGGCGCCGTCGTAAAGGGATGCGTTCGACACTTCCATACCAGTCAGCGCGCACATCATCGACTGGTATTCGTAGAGCAGCTGCAAGGTGCCCTGACTCGCCTCGGCCTGATACGGCGTGTACGCCGAATAGAACTCGCCGCGCGTCGCGATCTCCCAGACCGCCGCCGGAATGTGGTGCTCGTAGGCACCGGCGCCGCAGAAGTTTAGCAGCGTCCCGTCCTGCGCCGCACGGCCGTGCATCAGCCGCGCGATCTCCATCTCGGAAACCCGCTCCGGCACCTGCGACAAACCCTTGCAGCGCAGCTCGGCGGGGATCTCGCCGAACAGCGAATCGATGCTCGGCGCGCCGATCGCCGCGAGCATCTCGGCGACATCGATTTCGGTATGGGGGATGAAAGGCATGGCTAAAACAGTTTCCAGTGGCGAGTGGCCAGATGTCAGAGAGGCGACAGAGAATCAGGCGATCGAGGCGATGTAGCTGTCAGCATCGAGCAGGCCATCGACATCGGCGAGCTTGTCCGGCTGCAGCTTCCACAGCCAGCCACCTTCGTACGGCGCATCGTTGACCAGTTCGGGGTTCTCGCCGAGCTTGGTGTTGGTCTCGGTCACGGTGCCGGCAACCGGTGCATAGACATCGCTCGCGGCTTTCACCGATTCGACGACGCAGCAGGCTTCGTTGGCCGCCAGCTTGCGGCCGACCTTCGGGGTTTCCACGAATACCAGATCGCCGAGCGCGGCCTGGGCGTGATCGGTGATGCCGATCAGCAGGGTGCCGTCCGGCAGTTTCTTCACCCACTCGTGGGACTTGGCGTATTTCAGTTCGGCAGGCGTATTGCTCATTTTCTATCTCCTGACTGCTTCATTTTCGATCGTCATTCCCGCGGAGGCGGGAATCTAGTTTTCAGGTCCATCACCCGCATCAGAACTGGATTCCCGCCTGCGCGGGAATGACGGCTAAACCAGAACTTTTCCGTGACGCACGAACGGCGGCTTCACTTCGCGCGTCGGCAACCACTGGCCTCGGATCTCGACTTCGTACGGGCCGACTGCGCTACCCGGCACACGGGCCATCGCGATGGAGCCTTTCATGGTCGGCGCGTAGCCGCCGCTACTGGTCTCGCCCAGCTCGCCGTTCGCGGCGCGCACCGCCATGTGGGCACGCAGCACGCCACGGCCTTCGAGCACCAGGCCAATGGACTTGCGCGGCGGCGCGGCCCGCTGGGCTTCGAGTGCTGCACGGCCGATGAAGGCACGAGCTTCATCGGCGAATGACACCGTCCAGGCCAGGCCGCATTCGAGTGGGCTGACACTTTCGTCCATGTCCTGACCGTACAGGTTCATGCCCGCTTCGAGCCGCAAGGTATCGCGCGCACCAAGACCACAAGGCGCGACACCGGCGGCGAGCAGATCCGTCCAGATCGCGACCAGATCGGCCTGCGGCAGGATCAGCTCATAGCCGTCTTCGCCGGTGTAGCCGGTGCGGCCGACGAAGCGGTCGCCGAGCCAGGCCGCGCTGAACGGCGTCAGGCCAGCGCAAGCCTGGGCCAGTTCGGCCGGCAGCAGCGCATCGACCTTCGCCCGTGCCTCCGGACCCTGCACGGCGAGGATGCCGAGATCGCTGCGATGACGAACGTCAACGCCGAATGCCGGCGCCTTGGCACGCAACCAGGCGAGATCCTTGTCGGTAGTGCCGGCGTTGACGACCAGACGGAACGCATCTTCGGCAATCAAGTAGACGATCAGATCGTCGATGACCCCGCCGCGCTCATCAAGCATGCAGCTGTACAGGGCTTTACCGACGCCTACGGCATCGGCGGGCGCCTTGCCCGGCATCTTCAGCTTGGCGACATCGTTGGCGAGCAGCAGGCGGAGGAATTCACGGGTCCGTGCGCCGTGCAGATCTACGGCGCTCATGTGCGCGACATCGAACATGCCGGCGGACTTGCGCACGGCGTGGTGCTCGTCGAGCTGGGACGCGTACTGGATCGGCATGTCCCAGCCGGCGAAGTCGACCAGCTTGGCGCCCAGGCGCAGATGTTCGGCGTGCAGCGCGGTTGCTTTGAGCATGTCGTGCGTAGTTCTGGTGCGAGTGGGCTGCGTCTTTGCGATTACGGCATGGCCTGGCAGAAACAGATCGTGTGATGCACGACCCTTGCCCGGCCTTCGCTTTCGCTCAGGCGTTCGAAGCGCCTGCGAGCAGTGCTCGCAAAGCCGGCGCTTCTCACCCCCTCTGTCCTTTTGACCTGAGCGTTTGGCGCCTTCGGTGGCCCACCAACTGCGCGGGCGCTCTCCAGAGTGTCTACAGCAGGCAATCCTTAGACCTGAGCGATTCCGGGGGAATTTGCGCCTTCGGTGCCGGGCGGACCCGGTCTCTCTTACCTGCGGGTGGAAGTGTAAACGACCAAGCCGCCGCGAGGTGGATCAACCTGCGCCGCGTTGTGCCTGAGTCGCCAGCAGCGCCTTCACCGGCGCGACCTTGTTGACCGCTTCCAGACCGATGCCCAGCAACTGCCGCAGGCCCGGCAGGCTGTTGCCGAAGCCGCGGTACAGCGCGTCAGTCAGCGCCAGCATTTCCAGATTGGCGGCCTTGCGGGCACGGGTGTAGCTGGCCAGGGTTCGCGACGAGGCCCAGTCGCGTCCTGCCTCTCGTGCTGCGGCCAAGGTGCTGGCCAGCTGCGCGACATCGGCGAAACCGAGATTGGCGCCCTGCCCGGCCAGCGGATGAATCGCGTGAGCCGCATCGCCGACCAGCACCAGCCCCGGCCGGTGGTAGTCCTCGGCGTGCAGCAGGCGCAGCGGGAATGCGAGCCGCGGGCCGGCTTCGATCACCTCACCGAGCGCGTACTGGCTGGCCTCGGAAAGCGCATGCGCAAAGCTCGTGTCATCGAGCGCCAGCAGCGTCGCCGCCGCGTCGCTGTCCGCCGACCAGACGATCGAATGCCGACCATCGGCTTGCGGCAGGAAGGCCAGCGGGCCGGTCGGCAGGAAGCGCTGATAGGCCGTTGCCGCCTGCGCCGAAGACGTCAGCACCTGCGCAATGATTGCCTGCTGCGCATAACGCCAACTGGTGACGGCAATGCCGGCGCGTTCGCGCAGCGGCGAATCGGCACCGTCGGCGGCGACGATCAGCCGTGCCTGCAATTCGGTGCCATCGGAAAGCTGCAGGCTGGCGCGACCCTGACGGTCGTCCTCATCCGGCAACTGCAAGGCCAGTGCTTCGACGCCGACATGGCGCGGCAGCGCGGCTAGCTGATTCCAGGCGGCCGACAGGATCAAGCCTTGTTCGACGATCCAGCCGAGCGCGCCATTGCCGCTATCGGCAGCATCGAAGCTCAAGCCGCGTTCGGCCGCGCGCTGCCAGACCTGCATCCGAGCATAGGGGCTGATCCGCGTCGCCGCGATTTCCGGCCAGATGCCGAGCTGATCAAGCAGCCGCGCCGAAGCCGGCGCGATCGCATAGACGCGGGCGTCGTAACGCGCAGCATCGAACGGCTTGGGTGCCACGCCACGCTCGATCAGCACGACCTTGAAGCCGACATCGCGCAGCGCCAGCGCGGCGACCACACCGACCGGCCCGCCACCGACGACGGCGATATCGCAATCGATGCGCTGGCTCATCGCGGCGCTCCAAGGCCATCGGCCGGCAAGCCGAGATGACCCAGATGCTGCCGCAGCAAGGCGGCACGCACCGGTGGCAGCAGATCGGCGGCAACCAGGCCCCAATGCCGGGCTTGTGCAAGACCTGGCGTGCGGTTCGAGAACGCGCGGACCAGCAGATCGGTGAAGCCGGACACTCGTTCGCGATCGCTACGCCGGGTCTCGGCGTAATCGGCGAGCAGCTGTGCGGAACCGGGATCAGCTGCGCCGACGATCCGCTCGGCGAGGTTCGCGACATCACGCAGGCCAAGATTGAAGCCCTGTGCGGCGACCGGATGCAGGCTTTGCGCGGCATTGCCGATGAACACGGTACGTGGTCCGACCAGGGTTTCGTTCATCACCCGCGACAGCGGCCAGCTCTTGCGGCTGCCCAGCGCGGTGAAGCGACCAAGGCGTCCGCCGAACGTCGCTTGCGCGGCTTCCAGGTACTCGGCATCGGTCCAATCCATCATTGCTTCGACATTCGCGGACGGAACAGTCCAGACCAAGGAGGCCGCATCGTTCGGCTTCGGAATCAAGGCCATTGGGCCGTCCGGCGTGAAGCGCTCGTAAGCGACACCCTGGTGCGGCCGCGACAGGCGTACCGCCGATACGATCGCGTGCTGCGCGTAATCGCGGGTCGTCGCATCCAGGCCCAGCAACTTGCGGATGCTCGACTGCGCACCATCGGCAGCCACCACCAGCGCGGCCTTGATGAGCCTGCCGCCGCTGGCGCTCTCGACCGTCAAACTGAGGTGATCGGTCGATTCTTCCAGCGCTGCCACCCGCGCTGGTTGCAGCAGCTTGAGGTTCGATGCAGACGCCAAAGCCGATGACAGCACCGCACCGATCGCCCGCAGCGGCGCGTTGTAGCCGAGCGCTGCGAGCCCGACTTCGTCAGCGCTGAACCGGGTGCTGCCGAAGCGGCCCTTCTCGGAGATGTGCGTCGCGCGGATCGGCTCGGCTTCAGCGCTCAGCGCCGGCCAGACGCCGAAGCTGGCAAGAATCCGCTGGCTGGCTTCGTTCAAGGCGATGCAGCGTTCATCCCAGGCCGCTGCGCTGATCGGCGGCGCAGCGGCTTCGATCAGCACCACGCGCAGCGAACTGGCGGCAAGCCGCACCGCGAGGCTGGCGCCGACCAGGCCGCCACCGACGATG
>NZ_CAISIQ010000306.1 GCF_903885465.1 uncultured Nevskia sp. | reverse complement strand
TCAAGGGAGTCACGACATGTTTGGCACGGGCAAGAAGAACGATATCCGCCGGCAATCCGAAGTCAGCCTGACGCGGACGCCTGCACCGGACCTGCTGATCGTCGCCTCCGAACTGGTGATTCGCGATCGCGAGCGCCTGAGCGCCGAAGCGCTGCAGTTGCCCACCGGCCAGCTTTGCGAAGCGATGCTGCCGAATGACTCGCGGCTGGCCAGCGTCGACAGCCCCTATGTGCTGAGCCTGTTCAACAACCCGCTCGATATCGATTTCCTGGCCGACAAGGTGATAGCGGCCCGCAACGCCGGTGGCAACACCGTGCTGATCGTCGCGATCAACCCGAGCCAACTGGTGGCGCTCGGCCAGTGGCTGGAACGCCGCGCGGTGGCCGGCAAGCTGGCCGGCACTCGTCTGCTGCTGGCGGCAGATGTCGACGGCGTGGCCCGTCAGCTGGTCCAGCGCATGGGCCCGGTGACCGAGGAGAACGTCATCCGCATGCCGGTGACCACCGAAGTCGACACGCCGACCTACAAGAACTTCTTCGTCTTCAGCCCGGAGCTGCAGACCCTGGTCGCGCGCATTCGCGGCTTCGCGGCGAACGGCATCTCCCGCGCCTGCCTGCTCGGCGGCCCCGGCAGCGGCAAGACCACGCTGGCCTATTACTACTTCCTGCAGCGCGCCAAGGGCCGCTTCGTGTCGGTCAACCTGGCGGCCGAGAACGTCGGCGACAAGGCGGCGATCAAATCGCTGCTCTGCGGCCATGTCTCCGGCGCATTCCCCGGCGCCGGCGCCCGTACCGGCACTTTCCAGCATGCCCGTGATGGCGTCTGCTTCCTCGACGAAAGCCACGAGATCAGCGGCGCAGTCATGGAAGTGCTGATGGAAGCGCTCGACAGCGGCCAGTACCTGCCCTACGGTGCCTCGGCCAAGCAGCAGCTCGAATGCGCCATCCTTTATGCGACCAACCGCAGCTGGAACCATCTGCAGAACTCGGTGAACCTCGATCAGTTCACCCGCCTCGGCGCATCGACCTTGCAGGTGCCGGAGCTGTCGCGCCGCGAGGAAGACATGATCGCGGTGATCGCCACCACCTTGACCCGACTGTCCGCCCGTTGCTCGAACTGGGTCGCACCTACCGGTCTCAGCGTTGAGGCCTGGACGATGGTTCGCGAGTGCCGCTGGCATGGCAACATCCGCGGCCTGGTGCGCGTGCTCGAATCGGCCTTCGTCGATACCGCCACCTTGCGCGCCGGCGACACCTTGATCCACGCTCCGGAAATCCAGCAGGGCATCCTGCTCTGGGAACCGAAGACCCATCACAGCCACCAGATCTACGCGGTGGCCTGAGCACTGAATGACGGCTGCTTCAAATACTCATCCCGAACTGAAGAGCGCCCTCGCCGCCTGGTTCGATGACAACGACGCAGCCGCGCTGGAAAAAGCCGGCCGACTGGCCCGCGAGCAGCCGGTCGATATCGACTGGCTGCTGAACTGGGCGCGCGACTACGGCGGCAGCGCACAAGCCACCAGCCTGGCCTTGCGTCGCCTGCGCTTCGCCCTTGGCCTGCCGGTGGTCGCCGGCCCGGTCTGCCGTCGTCCCACGGGAGACTGAGTTGATCGACGAGGACGACGAGCCGTTCGACACCGACGACGATGAAGAGGGCGATGCGCCGGCAACAGCCCGCCATCCAAAACCGGTGGCTTCGGTACGGCTCGACAAGTGGCTGTGGGCCGCACGCTTCTACAAGACCCGCAGCATCGCCAAGGAAGCGATCGATGCCGGCCACGTGCGCTACGAAGGCCAGCGCACCAAGGTCGCCAAGGATGTGGCGATCGGTGCGGAAATCAGCGTGCGCAAGGGACAGGACGAAGTGCAGGTCACGGTCAGAGAACGCTCCGACCAGCGCCTCGCCGCACCGTTTGCACGCCTACTCTATGCCGAGACCGAAGCCAGCAAGGCCCGCCGTGCCCGCGAAGCCGAACTGCGCGCCGCGGCCGACGAGATGAGCAGCGATCGCCCGAACAAGCTGCAGCGGCGGCTGATCCACAAGTTCAAGCGCAGCCTCGGGCGCGGATGAAGCATCTTTTGGTGGTCTGGAGCAGCCAGAGCGGCCGCAC
>NZ_CAISIQ010000305.1 GCF_903885465.1 uncultured Nevskia sp. | reverse complement strand
GCGAACTCGCAAGCCTTCGATATCGAGCACGGCCTTAGCCTCGGGTGCGGCGCAATGCGCCGCCGTCGAAGACTTCGCGCAAGGCGTCGCCGAGCTGGTTGAAGCACAGCAGGGTCAAAGCCAGAAAGCCGGCCGGGAAGATCAGCCCCCAGGGCGTGACTTCCATCGCCCGTGCGCCATCGTTGACCAGCGCGCCCCAGCTGGTCGCCGGCTCCTGGATGCCGAGACCGAGGAAGCTCAGGAACGATTCGACGAGGATCGCCTGCGGGATCGACAAGGTGGCGCAGACAATCACCACGCCGATCAGGTTCGGCACGATGTGCAGACGAATGATCGCCGCCGGGCCGAGCCCCGAGATCACCGCAGCATCGATGAACTCGCGCCGCCGCAGTGCCAAGGTCTGGCCGCGAACGATGCGCGCCATGTCCAACCAGTTGACTGCACCGATCGCGACAAAAATCAGCAGCCAGTGCCGACCGAACAGCACCATCAGCAGGATCACGAAGAACATGAACGGCAGCGCGTACAGGATGTCGACGATGCGCATCATCAGCGCATCGATCCGGCCGCCGAGGTAACCCGCAACAGCACCCCAGGCGATGCCGATCAACAGCGCGACCAGGGTCGACACCAGGCCGACCGCCAGCGACAGCCGGCCGCCGATGCAGACTCGCGCGAACAGATCGCGGCCGAGCTCATCGGTGCCGAACGGATGCGCCCAGCTCGGGCCACGGCCCCAGTCGGCTTCGAAGTCGATAGCATCGAAAGGCTGCGGCGCGAACCAGGGCCCGACGATCGTCAGCAGCAGGATCACTGCCAGCAACAAGGCAGGCGTCGCCACACCCGGTTGCCTCAGCAGTTCGCGTAGCTTCATGCGAGCCGCGCCCGCGGATCGAGCGCGCCGTAAGCGAGATCGACGATGAAGTTGAAGGCGATCACCAGCGCGCCATAGAACAGCACCACGCCGAGCACCAGCGTGTAATCGCGATTCAAGGCGCCCTGCACGAAGTAGCGGCCGATGCCGGGAATGCCGAACACCTGTTCGACCACCACCGAGCCGGTCATCAAGCCAGCCGCTGCCGGGCCGAGATAGGACAGCACCGGCAGCAGCGCCGGCTTCAGCGCGTGGCGCAGCACGATCAGATGTTCGGGCAGGCCTTTCGCACGCGCGGTTCGGATCCACGGCGCATCGAGCGCTTCGGCCAGCGCGCCGCGCGTCAGCCGTGCAATCGCCGCCAGCTGCGGCAAGGCCAGCGCGATCGATGGCAACACGGCGGCCGCGATGCCGCCGTCCCAGCCACCAGCCGGCAGCCAGGCCAGGCCCAGCGCAAAGATCAGGATCAGTAGCGGCGCGACTACATAGGAAGGCACCGACAAACCAGTCAGCGCGATCAGCATCAGGCCGCGATCAATTCGGCTGCCAGGCCGCATCGCGGCGATCGCTCCCAAGGCCACGCCACCACTCAAGGCCAGCAGCATCGCAGCCGTACCGATGGCCGCCGATACCGGCGCGCCACGGGCGATCAAGCCAGTCACGGTCTGCCCTTCGTACTGGAACGAGGGGCCGAGATCGCCGTGCAGCAGGCCGCCGAGATAACGCCCGAACTGCCGCCACAGCGGATCATCGAGATGGAACTCCGCTGCCAGCCGCGCTTCGATTTCCGGCGGCAGGCTGCGCTCACTGTCGAACGGCCCGCCGGGTGCCAAGTGCATCAGGAAGAAGCTCAATGCGATGAGCACGAACAAGGTCGGCACCGCTGTCAGCAGGCGGCGGCCCGCGTAGCTCAGCATCGGAAGAACTCAATGCGCACGCAGGCGCAGATCCTTCGTGTAATGCCAGTCGAGCAGATTGTCCTGCCAGCCCTCGACGTACGACTTGACCAGATGCTTCGAGGCATAGAAATAGATTGGCAGGATCGGCGCATCTTCCAGCAAGCGCCGCTCGGCAGCTTCGAGCGCAGCGCGGCGTTGTTGAGGATCGGCCTGCTCGGCAGCAACTGCCAGCAATTGATCGTAAGCCGGCTCGGCATAACCGGAATCATTGCGTGGATGCTGAGTGCCGAACAGTTCGACGAAGCCCGACGCGTCATCGACATCACCGATCCAGGTGTTGCGGAAGGCTTGGGTAAGGACTCGGCTGCGGCGGTGCTGCAGGAATACTTTCCACTCCTCGTTGACCAGCTTCACGCGCACGTCCAGCGCCTGCTTCCACATTGCCGCGATCACCACGGCGAGGCGCTTGTTGTCGTCGGACGTGTTGTAGCGAATCTCGACTTCGGCGGGGTGCTCCATCGAATAGCCGGCTTCCGCATACAAGCGCCTTGCCTCGGCCAGTTGCTGCGCGCGCGGCAACGCAGCCCAGGCAGGCCGCTGCGCGGAATAGTGGCTGATGCCGGGCGGCACCAGACCCCAGGCCGGCGTCGCCAGCCCATGCAGCACCTTGTCGACGATCAGTTCGCGATCCACCACCATCGACAAGGCCAGCCGCAGTTTGGGCTGCGCCTTGAACGGCGGCCGGGTCAGGTTGTAACCGTAGAAGTAGCTGCCGAGATAGGTCGCCACATGCAGTTCGCTGCCCAACTGCTCGCGTATCCATTTCGCCTGTGCCGCCGGCACTGTCGAAGTGATGTCGAACTCACCGGCCCGGTAGCGCTTCAGCTCCGAGTTCAGGTCTTCGGTCGGAATGAACTGCACGCGCTCGATAGTCGTGGCCGCGGCGTTCCAGTACAGCGGATTGCGCGCCAGCACGATGCGCGATTGCGGCGCCCATTCGACGAGCCGATAAGCGCCATTGCCGATGCGCGCGTTGCCCGGCTTGGCAAGCCGATCGGCCGGATGCAGCGGCGCTGCGGCAGGATGCGCGAGCAAGCCCGGCAAGCTGGCCAGCGGACGATCGAGCCGAATCCGCAGACTGCGCGCGTCATCGGCAATCACGCCCAGATCGCTGACTGGTCGACGTCCCGCCGTGATCTCCGCACCATGCTCGATCGCCGCAAACAAGCTTGCATAGCCAGAATTGGTGGCCGGATCGAGCAGATGCTGCAGCCCCGCCACAAAGTGCTCGGCGAGCAGCGGATCGCCGTTGGACCAGCGCAGCCCTTCACGCAGTTGCAGGCGCAGCTCGCGACCATCAGCCGACCAAGTCCATGATTCAGCAGCCGCAGGAATCAGCTCTCCGCTCGGCGACAAACCGGTCAAGCCCTCATACAGATCGCGCAGCACATTGCCGGCACTGACGCTGGTGGCTTTCTGCGGATCCAGCGATTCGGGTTCGGGGCCGTTGCCGATGCGCAGCATTGGAGCGGCCGCAGCCACGCAGGAGAAAGCGAACGATATCGCTAACAGAATCCTGCTCACTGCAAAAACATCACCGCGTATAGCCAAGCCGTTCGATCAAAGGATCGAGCAGGGGCAGAACGTGATCAAAATGCTGCTCGTAGTTACGCCAACGCCCGATCGAAGTCCTGTAGATGGGTTGTACAACCTGACTGTAACTCGGCGTGTAGATGCGCCGGGTTTTCGCATGCTCGTTGTAGTTCAGCACGAGATCGTCCCAAGGCAGCCCCAGGAACTCAATCAAACGACGCGCTTCGGATTCAAAGTTTGCTGTCAGGCTTTCATAGCGTATATCGAGACAGACCGGCTTCAGCCTCGCACGCTGCGCCAGCCACAGCGACATCACCTGCTGGTAGATCGAGGCAGTCTGCTCAATCGAGAAAAAGCTGTGCGTACTGTTGGTGAAGCGGAAGTTCTGCATGAAGCAGCTCAATACCACATCGCAGGGATGGCGCAGCGCGAAGATCCAGCGGGCACGCGGAAACAGGCGCATCACTAGGTGAATCCGGCAAAGATTGAATGGATACTTATCGACCAAGATTTTCGTGCTGTCTCGGCGCAAATACTGGCCGACATTGCTCCAATAGATTCTACGCAGCACAGCGATCTGTTCGTCCTTGAGCCCGATCAATCCCTGTGGATAGCCGCCATCCATGCTCCTCAGCTCGGCCACCACGGCTTCGAGCGCCGGCTTTTCTTCGAGCACCTGCAGTCGGGGATGGGCATCGAGCATCTGATCGAGCAGAGTCGTTCCGGAGCGCGGGAATCCGACGATCAGAATCAGATTTTCATCGGCCGAGTCCGAACATGGTTCCGGAGGCGGCACAGCGGAGTCGACCTCTGGGTAGTCAATCAGCCAGGCAATCTGCATACCGGAATCGGTTGCCGGATGCCGGCGTGCGTAATCCTCGCGAATCATCGTGTTACCGCTAGCAAAGGCCTCGTAGGCTTCGGTGTGGCGGCCCAGCTTGTCGAGCTGCTTACCGCGCTCGAATTCTATTTCGCTGCCTAGGCGTTGCGAGTCGGAAAAATTTTCGTCAAACGCAGCCTGCGCACGTGCGTATTCGGACAAGGCGTCCTCCGACCGGTTCCGTCGTCCCAGCAGCTTCGCATGGGCTGTGAGGTAGGCCAGGCTTTCACCTTGCCCAGCCGCCGCAACCAGTTGCAGTTGTTCCTCCGCCGCGTCGAGCCGGTTCGCACGCTCCAGCAGATTGGCTAGATTGACTCTCGATAGCGAGTCCTGCGGATCGTCTGCAAGCATACGTCTAAGCAGACGCTCGGCTTGATCGAACTGACTGCAGACGATCAAGACTTGGACAAGATCTTGAACTTCGCGAATCAGCGGAATGGAGTCGACCGGGATATTGCGCGCAATAGCTTCCGCCGATGCCAGGTCTCCGATGGCTTCGTAGGCTTTTGCAAGCAGAATCGAGGCAACGAGCCTGTCCGCTCCCACGCGGATTGCCGACACCAGCGCCACAATGGCTTCGCCATACTGACGGAGCGCTAACGCCGCGATGCCGAGATTCAGAACGATGCCGGGGTTGTCTGGAAACTCAATGCTGGCCTGCTGCAGCAGTGCCAGTGCAACTTCGGCCTTGTCTGAATCGAGTAGAACTACGGCGAGATTGGTTCGGAAATCCGGATCCTGCGGCTGCAACTGCATCGCCTGCCGGAACATCCGCTCAGCCTTGTCGAGATTCCTGACCGTGACAGCTGCAAGCGCAATCAACACAGCGGACTGAGCGGCCATCACTGCAGTGACGTTCCGGCCCAGCCCTAGCGGACTGCGCTGACTCAGCCGCTGATGCCGCCCCGTCTGGTAATCCTCGACGATGGCCTCGAATTCTTTTTGCGACTTGTCTTTCATGATGGTGGAAACGTGAACACCCAGGCAATCGTAAACAAAAAAGGGGGCCGCGATGGCCCCCCTCGTGCAACTAGCTGAAAGACGATTAGTTGAAGCTGATCTTCATGCGGGCGTAGTAGAACCGGCCAAGAATGCTGCCGTTGCTGTTGTCATAGGCAAACGACGGACCCGAGCTGTAATAAGCCTGTGCACCGTCTGAGAACAAGTCGTTGACGCCCACTGTGAAATCCGTGTGCAGCGGCTTCAACTTGTAGGTTGCAGCCACATCGACATAGCTCTGATAACCAATATTTCGCTTGCAAAGAAAGGCCGAGTCGGGAGTACCGTAATCTCCGCCTTTCGCACCCGTCGAGCAAACTGCGGGATCAGCCGCTGCATCTACACCGAACGTCGTTCCGAGGCCGTCATCGCCACCGTCATCCGAAATACTGGAGACGAAACGATCGCGCACAAAGATATTGAAAGGACCGTAATCCCAGCTGACAAAGGTCGTCATCTTGAGACGCGGATAGAAATCAGGCGGCACGCCATTCGGGAAGCCGCGACCTGCCACCGAGTTCCGCGCGAGTACCGCCCCCGTGGACGGATCGACTGTCGTCTGAACGTTCTTCTGCAGATAGGAACCATCAAAGCCAAACAGGAACTTGCCCAAAGGTGTCTTGTCGTAATTCAAACGCAGGCCGAAATCGACACCCTGAACCAAGAACTGACCCACGTTTGCAGTTGGCTCGAATATCAAGCTGGGTTCGAACGTGCTGAAATCTCGGTTTCCGACGAAATTGCAGAAAGTGCCGGTGTTGTAGCAGCTATCCAGCACCTGCTGCGCCGAGATCGATCCAATTGCCTTGTCGATGGAGTACTTGTAGTAATCCACTTCAACGGTCAGCGGCTTGTAGAACGAGGGGCTGTAAACAAACCCGAAATCCGTGGTGAAACCGGTTTCCGGTTTCAGGTTCGGATTGCCGACGCCTAGGAGGCCAGTACCCTGGGTATTGCTGAGCGCGTAGCTACCGTCACGCGGCACACCAGCGCAAGCTGCATCATGGTTGGCGTTGGTGCCTACTGCCTCATTGATCCCATCGCAAGGATCAATGATAGAGGGTGCATCTTGCGCACCGCCAGCGAATAGATCAGAGATTGTCGGCGCACGAAATACATCTGCATAAGTTGCGCGAACAAGAAGATCCTTAATTGGCCGGTACTCGACGCCGTACTTGCCGTTAGCCTTGCCGCCTATGTTCGAGTAATTTTCGTAACGGACGCCCGCATTGACGATCAGGGACTTGATGCCCGGCAGATCCTTCAACAGCGGTACGTTGACCTCGGCAAATCCTTCGCGCGCGTTGAACGAGCCCTTGGTACCCTTCTGATTGCTTTCCGACAACTGGAAGTTTTCTTCGAGCTGATCTCGCTGATTGTCCAGAGACTGCGCTTGGTACTGGAAGCCGACCGATGCACCAACTGCGCCCGCTGGCAGGCTGAACAGATCGCCTGAGATCGACGCCAGGAACGTGTTCTGAGCAATTACGTTGAGATCATGAAGAACTGGCGACAGCGTGTTGTAACGATCTCCGTCGGTGCCAATGAAGTTAATCGGCGTGCAACCCGGAATCAGATAGCTTCCTTCGACACCGCAGGTCGGCGCGCCAGTTGTCGCATCGTAATACGACGGCCCGAGCTGATTCTGAAGCTGGCTGGTATTGATATAGCCGCGCGTCGTGGACTGTGCGGAAATACGGCCATACGTATAGGCCGCATCCCAATCAAAACGCTCCAGCACCGTGCCCTTCAGGCCGAACGTGCCTTGATAGGTGTTGGCATCCGTTTCCGTTGAACGCGGGCCGTTCTCGATCGTACGGATTTGGAACGAGTTGATCTGCGTACCGAACGGGTTGTAGATGCTGTTCGCGGAAATGTTGATTGGCGGATTATAAAACGCCGATATCGCAGCCAAGTCGAACGCTTCAGAGGCCAACTGGCTGCGCGAACGGGTGTTCGTGAAGAATGCGGAACCGTACGCACGAACGTCGTCAGAAAGCTTGTAGTTGGCTTCGCCGAAAAAATTCAGGCGTTTCTGGGGAACCAGCGCGAGATTTTGAGTCTGGAAGTTGAAACGATCACTGCTCGGGCCGGCCGACAGATCGGCGCAGCGGAAGTCGCCCGGGGCATTTCCAGTAGAGCCAGCGATACGCGTTACGCGGTTTGTAGAGCCGCAACCAGCACCAGTAGCCGGATCGATGAATCCAGGGACGATATAAACACCCGTTGGAATACGTGAGCTGCGGAATACGAAGGGATTGACGGCACCGTAATAGATACCGAAGGCATCCTTGGTCACATCGCGATCTGATGCCGCAACCTCGTCCTGCCGGTTATAGCCAAGGCCGAACACGACCGAGCCTTCCGCGCTAGAAGTGCCATATGTGAGGGTGTCGGAATACCCTGCGCCATCACCAGCACCCGCTCTGCCATATTGGGTGGTGAACTCGAAGCCCTTAAAGTTCTTGCGGGTAATGAAGTTGACCACGCCTGCGATTGCGTCTGAACCGTATACGGCAGAAGCCCCCTGCTTCAGCACTTCGACGCGTTCGATCATGTTGATCGGGATCGCGTTGACGTCCTGCGTGACCACACGCTGGCCATCAATCAACAGCAATGTACGATTCGCGCCAAGGCCGCGAAGCGAAACGTTCGATTCACCCGGGCTATCACCGCTGCCGTTGTTAACCTGTGGCGAAAGCGTGGCACCGGTAACCAGAGGAATGGACTGCAGAAGCTCTCCGAGGCTCGTGGCGCCCGTGGCCTCGATCGACTTGCGATCCAACGTAAACACCGGATTCGAGGTTTGCGCCTCGACTCGCCGGATGCGCGAGCCCGTCACTTCAACTCCCTGCAATTGCGCCGCGTCATCCGCCAGCACAATCCCCGCGTTCATCACAGCACCAATGACGAAAACCCCGCGCGCAGTGCGCCGGAGCCGAGCTTCGACCGTCAGTTTCATGGGTAAACTCCCTATAATTAATTTATGTGGCCGTTCCGGACTAGTGCCAGAACTTAGGTTCACAAAATGTTGCAGATTTGAGAATAGGGGCAGCATGAGACGAGCGTCAACAAAATTTACTCGGCAGTCGCTGCACTTATTTCGATGTTCATAACGAGCAATGACCATGCCAATCCGGGACTTAGACAAATCGATCCGGTCACTCTGCGCCAGGGAAAATTCTGGATATCTTTATATTTTCGACGGTAATTCCCGTTGATTAAAAAATCCCGGTTTTCCGACATTAAGTTTGATCCGAAGTAGGTGAGCAATGTCCCCGTCGAGTTCTCGAGCGCCTTCCAAGCTCGAAAAAGCTCGCCAAGCGCGCGAAAACGGTGATCGCCGTCTGGCTGAAAAACTCTATTACAGCGCGCTTGATGAACAGCCCGATGAGCTCGAAGCCTTGGGCTTCGTGTCCACGCAGGCTCTGCTCCGGGGAGATCCCAAGCTTTGCATCCAAATTCTGGAAGCCGGCAAGGCATCTCACGCTCGTGACGGCGATCTTTTGCGCACTCTGGGCATTGCCTATCGCAGTATCGGTGATCGTGCGCGCGCGCTCGAGCATTTTTCCGCTGCCTGCGCCGTCAATCCCCGGGATTACTTCGCAAGGCTTCCTATGGCCCAACTATATGAAGAAGCGGACAAGCTCTACCCTGCGGTAGCAGCATACTTCGGCGCGCTGACTTCGGCCCAGCTAGAGGGCCTCTGGCTCGACAAAGCAAGCACGCCGACGGACCTGCTTGACGCAGTTCAACATGCGGTACAGGTCGTGCGCAGGCATCGACCGGCGATCCTATCTTCGATCCTCGAGCCGCTGTGGCGACGACATGGTCGACCCGCTCTGCGGCGGATCGAGCACGCCCTGAGAATCTATCTGCGCGAAATTGATCCCGGCTATTCCGACAGCCGCCAGCGACCGCTATTTTTTTACATTCCGGAACTCCCAGCGCGGCCCTATTTTGATACGGCGATCTTCACCTGGGCTAAGCGTATCGAGCAAAAAGCCCCTTTAATTCGTCAAGAATTACTTGAACTGATTCAATCTCGTGCTGTGTTCGAGCCGTTTCACGAGCAAAACGGTCCGGAGCAAATCAAGGGACTGCTCAGAAACGAAACTGCCGACTCAGGCTGGGATACATATTTTCTCTATCGCCACGGCGAGGAGTTTGTCGATCACGGTCTGCGTTGTCCGCGTACGGCGTCCAGCCTGCGTGACCTGCCTCTTGCAACAATTCGCGACCACGCCCCTGAGGCGCTATTCTCTCTGCTTCGTCCCGGCACACACATCTTGCCTCATCGCGGGGTGACCAACTGTCGTCTCGTTGCGCACCTGCCTCTTGTCGTTCCTCCCGATTGCGCAATCGTAGTCGGCGGAGAGACGCATACCTGGGAGGAAGGGCGTCTGGTCGTATTCGATGACACTTTCGAGCACGAAGCTTGGAACCGCAGCGACAGCCTGCGCGCTGTTCTGATCCTAGATATCTGGCATCCAGATCTCGACTCCGTTGAAAGAGAAGCATTGCAAGCCCTGATTCCAGCGATCGGTGATTTCAATCGCCAAAGCGGTCTATAAACAAAAAGGGCGCCGAAGCGCCCTTTCCTTGCAACCGACTTTGGATGTGCCGATCAGGCGTCCGCGCCTTCCGCAGCAGCAGCGGCCGGACGGCCGACGAGTTCGACATATGCCATCGGCGCGTTGTCGCCAGGGCGGAAGCCGCAACGCAGGATGCGCAGGTAACCACCCGGGCGGGTCGAGTAGCGCGGCCCCAGTTCCAGGAACAACTTCTGGGTCATGGCGCGGTCACGCAGACGGTTGAACACCAAGCGACGGTTGGCGACGCTGTCATCCTTGGCACGCGTGATCAGCGGCTCGGCAACGCGACGCAGCTCCTTGGCTTTCGGAACAGTGGTGCGAATCAGCTCATGCTGGAACAGGGACACGGCCATGTTCTGCATATCGGCCTTGCGGTGGCTGGTGGTGCGGCCGAGACGGCGGCCCGCGACTTTATGGCGCATGTTTTAACTCTGTTATCAGTGGCTAGCGGCCAGTGGCCATTCGCTCGGTTGTTTGCGGTTACTGGCCTGCGGCGTTGACCGCAGGCCTCGGAGATTCTGGCAGCGGCTTTACGCAGCGACCTTGGGCGACGACCAGTTGTCGAGCTTCATACCGAGTTCGAGGTCATGCGCCTTCAGCGCTTCCTTGATCTCGTTCAGCGACTTCTTGCCCAGGTTCGGCGTCTTCATCAGTTCGGTCTCGCCGCGCTGCACGAGGTCGCCGATGTAATAGACGTTCTCGGCCTTGAGGCAGTTCGTCGAACGCACGCCCAGCTCAAGATCGTCGATCGGACGGAACAGGATCGGGTTCAGATCCTTCTTGCCGACAGCACCAACGATCGGCTCTTCGCCTTCGGCGAAATCGACGAACACCGCCAGCTGATCGCGCAGGATGCGGGCCGCAAAGCGGACTGCATCACCGGCATCGATACCGCCGTTGGTGTCGACATCGAGGATCAGCTTGTCGAGGTCGGTGCGCTGTTCGACGCGAGCACGCTCGACCGAATAGCTGACCCGACGAACCGGGCTGTACGAAGCGTCGAGCTGCAGCGCGCCGATCGAAACGCCTTCGTCCTCGTTGTTCTGAGCACGAGCGGCAGCCGGCTGATAACCACGACCGCGCGTGACCTTGAGGGTCATGCTGATCTTGCCGCCAGTCAGATTGGCAATCACCAGTTCGGGATTGACGATCTCGACATCGTGATCGAGCTGGATATCCGCTGCGGTGATCGGGCCCTTGCCGCTCTTCTCGAGCTTCAGCACGGCCGACTCGCGAGCGTTCATACGCACGGCGATGTTCTTGATGTTCAGCAGGATGTCGATGACATCTTCCTGCACGCCTTCGACGGCGCTGTACTCGTGCACCACGCCTTCGATCTGCGCTTCGGTGATTGCCGAACCCGGAACCGAAGACAGAAGAATGCGGCGCAGCGCGTTGCCCAGCGTGTGTCCGAAGCCGCGTTCCAGCGGTTCCAGAGTGATGCGCGCGCGATGCGAGGAAATCTGCTCAACATCGACAACACGCGGCTTGAGGAAACTGGCGACGGAACCCTGCATGTAAACACCTCTTGAAACCGAAGACTGGAAGCCAAAATCACAGGCGCCAGCAGAACAGAACTTCTGTACGCATCAAGGGCCGGCGTGAGCCGACCCAAGACCGTTGCTTACTTCGAGTAAAGCTCGACGACCAGGTTTTCGTTGATGTCCTGGACGATCTGGTCGCGTTCCGGCAGAGCCTTGAACACGCCCTTCAGCGCCTTTTCATCAACCTCAACCCATTCCGGCAGACCGATCTGCGCAGCGACCGACAGAGCCTGGGTGATGCGCGTCTGGTTGCGCGACTTCTCGCGAACCTGGATCACGTCACCAACCTGAACGCTGTACGAAGGAATGTTGACGCTCTTGCCGTTGACCAGGATCGCCTTGTGGCTGACCAGCTGACGGGCTTCGGCGCGGGTGGCCGAGAAACCCATGCGGTAGACCACATTATCCAGACGACGCTCCAGGAAGCGGAGCAGGTTCAGACCGGTGGCGCCCTTGGTGCGCGTGGCCTTCTGGTAGTAGTTGCGGAACTGACGCTCGAGCAGACCGTACATCTGCTTCAGCTTTTGCTTCTCGCGAAGCTGCAGCGCGTAGTCCGACAGACGCTGCTTGCGCGCGCCATGCTGGCCAGGAGGAGTATCAAGCTTGCACTTGGTGTCCAGCGAGCGACCACGGCTCTTGAGCAGAAGGTCAGTGCCGGCGCGGCGGGCGAGTTTGCAGGTGGGACCGATATAACGTGCCATTTCGATCTCTCCTTACACGCGGCGACGCTTGGACGGACGGCAGCCGTTATGCGGAATCGGCGTCACGTCTGTGATGTTGGTGACCTTGAAGCCGGCGGCGTTCAGAGAACGCACTGCCGATTCACGACCCGGGCCTGGGCCCTTGATACGAACTTCGAGATTCTTGACGCCATGCTCGGCAGCAGCGGTGGCGGCACGTTCGGCGGCAATCTGCGCGGCGAACGGAGTCGACTTGCGTGAGCCCTTGAAACCACAGGCACCCGAGGTCGACCACGACAGGGCATTGCCCTGACGATCGGTGATCAGAACGATCGTGTTGTTGAAGGAAGCATGAACGTGAGCGATTGCATCGGTCACGTTCTTCTTGACGCGCTTGCGAGCCTTGGCGGCTGCAGCGGCGGCGGAGGTATTGGCCATGAGTCTGGGTGTTCCTGCGTGAGGCTAAGTGTTACTTGCGGATGGCTTTGCGCGGACCCTTGCGGGTGCGGGCATTGGTACGGGTGCGCTGGCCGCGAACCGGCAGGCCGCGACGATGGCGCTGACCGCGGTAGCAACCCATATCCATCAGGCGCTTGATGCTCATCGACACTTCGCGGCGCAGATCGCCTTCAACCGCAAACTTCGCGATTTCGGCACGCAGCAGATCGAGTTCGCCTTCGGTCAGCGTTTTCAGCTGAACCGCCGGATTGATGTTGGCCGCGTCACAGATCTTGCGCGCACGAGTCGCGCCGATGCCGTAGATCGACTGCAGCGCGATCACGGTGTGCTTGTTGGCCGGGACATTGACGCCCGCAATACGTGCCATCGATAACCTCTTAGAGCTTTGAACCGCTGCGGCGCAGGGAGCCGCAAAGTATACCGGACTCGCCACCGTTCTTTCAAACCAGTGGGTGAGCTGCCAAGGTCGGCGCTATGCGCGCCGTTCCTTTCCGTAACCGACAGCATTCCGTTGAAGCTGGGATACAACGTGCAGACCAATGAAGCGCCTGCACTGAAACCTTCTATCAGCAGCCGAGCAAAGTCGGCTGCTGAAATACAAACCTTTAACCGTTCCGCTGGCTGCGGACCGAGGACTTAAATCAGCCCTGGCGCTGCTTGTGACGGAGATCCGTGCACAGCACGCGAACGACGCCATTCCGGCGAACAACCTTGCAGTTACGGCAAATCTTCTTGACGGAAGCACGAACTTTCATGGCGCGATCTCTACAACCGGTTGCCCGGCCTATTCAGTGATGGGGAAAATCAGCTCGGACGAACCACGCCAGGACGGCCGGCGTTGTTGCTCAAGGACTTCAGGTTCGCCTTCTTCAACAGACCTTCGTACTGATGCGACATCAGATGGGCCTGAAGTTGCGCCATGAAATCCATGACGACGACGACAGTGATCAGCAGCGACGTGCCACCGAACGTGAAGGGCACGTTGAAATACGTGACCAGGAATTCCGGCGTCAGACACACTGCCGTGATGTAGATCGCGCCAGCCACCGTGAGGCGGGTCAGCACGTTGTCAATGTACTTGGCAGTCTGCAGGCCGGGACGCACGCCAGGAACGAAGGCACCCGACTTCTTCAGATTCTCTGCCGTCTCCCGCGAATCAAACACCAGCGCGGTGTAGAAGAAGCAGAAGAAAATCATCATGAACGCGTACAGGATCGTATACAGCGCCTGGCCAGGCGAAAGCGCATTGGCCAGCGACTGCATGAACCCGCTACCACCTTCCCCGCCGAAGAAACGAACCATCGACGCCGGGAACAGAATGATGCTTGACGCAAAGATCGGCGGAATCACACCTGCCATGTTCAGCTTCAGCGGCAAATGCTGCGTCTGAGCCGCAAACAGTTTGCGACCCTGTTGACGGCGCGCGTGGTGAATCGGGATACGACGCTGGGCGCGTTCGACAAAAACCACGAAGGTCGTCACCACAGCCACCAGCACCAGCACCAGAATCGCGATGAGCGGGTTCAGCGAACCTTCACTGATCAGCTGCGCAGTAGACCCGATCGCCTGCGGCATCGAAGAAACGATGCCCGCGAAGATCAGCATCGACATACCGTTACCGATGCCACGCTCGGTGATCTGCTCACCCAGCCACATCAGGAACATCGTGCCCGTGACCAGACTCACTGCTGCCGTGAAGATGAATCCAAAGCCCGGCGACAGCGCAACGCTACCCTGCAGCGCATACGAAGCGCCCACCGCCTGGAACAAGGCCAGACCCAGAGTGCCGTAACGCGTGTACTTGGTCAGCTTGCGCCGACCAGCTTCGCCTTCCTTCTTCAGCTCTTTCAGCGACGGCGTCGTCGCTGCCATCAGCTGCACGATGATCGACGCCGAGATATACGGCGTAACACCGAGCGCAAAGATCGACAACCGCGACAGCGCACCACCCGAGAACATGTTGAACATGTCCAGGATCGTGCCCTTCTGCTGATCGAACAGCTGCGCGAGCTTAGCCGGATCGATTCCCGGAACCGGAATGAACGATCCGATGCGATAGACGATCAGCGCACCGATCAGGAAGAAGATGCGATTACGCACTTCTCCGATCTTGCTGAGGTCCGGCATCATGCCGCCTGCGCCGGGAGTCTTGGCCATGGAATACGCCTAACGGTCAGATACGACGAATTACTCTGCGACGCTGCCGCCGGCGGCGGTGATCGCTTCGCGGGCGCCCTTGGTGACACCAACGCCCTTGATCG
>NZ_CAISIQ010000304.1 GCF_903885465.1 uncultured Nevskia sp. | reverse complement strand
GCTGAACTTTCTCACTGACATCGAGCACGACACGCAGACCCTTGTCGCGCGGGCCGGTGCGCAAGGCCTTGATCAGGCCGGCGCCAGCGCTGCTCGACGGCAGAGCTGAGCCGCGACGGGCATCGCTGAAATCGATGACCACACGATCAGGATTGGCGAGCGTGAAAACCTTCGGCTTGGTTTCGGCGTCGAGATCGAAGACCACGCGCGTCGAATCCGGACCGTCGAGCAGGCGCAGCTCGCGCAGCTCCGTTGCGGCAGCAGACTGCACGGTCAGAAGCAACAAAAATCCAGTCAATGCGCGCATGAAGCCCCATCGGGGTCGATCAAAGCCAGAAGATACGGCGTAGCGGCCGTGACTTCAACAGATTTCGAAGAATTTTCGTATCGAAATCAGTGCTTAGTAGAAACTACCTCATGTTCTATCGAGATTCCGGCACGATTTCCGGCCAGCGCGCAACGATGAGCGGCCATTCGGGTGTCGTTTCAAGCTCCGCCAAGCGCCCGTCACCATCAGCCGACAGCCGCACGACGAGGCTCGCCGGCGGCAGAAAACCAGTGCCGCATTCCGGCCATTCGACCAGCCACCAGCAGCCTGATGGCGAGTAATCGTCGAGGCCCAGACCCTCCAGTTCATCCGGATGTTTCAGGCGATACAGGTCCATGTGCAGCAGGTCCTGATCGCCGATCCGATACGGCTCGATCAGCGTGTAAGTGGGGCTTCGGATCGTGCCGTTGACGCCCAGCGAGCGCAGAAAACCACGCGCCAAGGTGGTCTTGCCAGCGCCGAGCGTGCCCTGCAGGTAGATCACCCCGCCCGGCTGAGACGCGGTCTCGGCCGCGAGTCGCGCACCGAGTGCTTCGGTCGCGATATCGTCAGCAAGCTTGATCGTCATTCGGCTCATGGATTGACCTGCGCACGCAGCGCATCGACAACATCGGAAGCAATCAGCCCGCGCTCACCGCCCGCGGCCGCGACGGCATCACCGGCTCTGGCATGCACCGTCACCGCCGCCGCTGCCGCAATGCCCAGCGGCAAGTCCTGGGCAAGAAATGCGGCGCTGATACCGGTCAGCACATCGCCCATGCCACCGACACCCATACCTGGATTGCCGTAAGGACAGAGCCGCAGCACTGCGCCGTCGGCGATCAGGCTGCCGGCACCTTTGAGCACCACTGCACCACCGTAACGGGCCTGCAGCGCTTGTACGGCAGCGATTCGATTTTGCTGCACAGCCGCAGTACTGCAGCCGAGCAGGCGGCCGGCTTCGCCTGGATGGGGCGTCAGCAGCCAGTCATCCCTTCGGCGTGAGGGCGACTGCTGCGCGAGCAGATTCAAGGCATCGGCGTCGATCACCATCGGCAGCGTCGCCGCCATCGCCGCGCCGAACATCATCCGGCTCCAATCGTCCGTACCCAGTCCTGGACCGACTGCAATGACATCGGCGCGGGCGATCAGCATTGCCAGTTCGGAGGCCGATTCGACACCACGCACCATCAGATCCGGCTGCGCGGCCGCGAGCAGCGGCGCATGCACAGCGCGGGTCGCGATGGTCACCAATCCGGCGCCAGCGCGGAGCGCGGCTCGGCCGGCGAGCAGGATCGCGCCGAGCATGCCGTGGTCTCCGCCGATCAGCAGCACATGGCCATGATCGCCCTTGTGGCCGGTGCGGCTACGGCGTGGCAGCCAGCGGTGCAGGTCCTCGGCGTCGATGCGCTGGGCGATCGGGATCAAGCCGTCGTGAACACGTTCCGGCACGTCCAATGTCGCAAGTTCCACTTGGCCCGTGAATGCCGGCCCTTGGCCAGTCAGCAAGCCGATCTTTTCGGCGATGAAAGTCATCGTCATGTCGGCATTGATCACCACGCCCGGCATATGGCCGGTATCGGCGATCAGGCCGGAGGGAATGTCGAGCGCCAGCACCGCGGCGCCATTCGCCTTGGCGACATTGGCCGTGACGATAGCGTCGGCAGTTTCTCCTTCCGGCGCTCGGCTCAGGCCGATGCCGTACAGCGCGTCGACGATCAGATCGACCGTGAGCAGCGCTTCGCCAGACGTAAGCGACCAGCGCTCGATCGAGCCAACCGCTAGCCAAGCCGCACGCGCCGTCAGGGCATCGCCGCGACGCGGCAAGTCTTCGCATTCGAACACCCGTACCTTGCAGCCATCAGCCCGCGCAAGACACGCCAGCTCGTAACCGTCACCACCGTTGTTGCCGGGCCCGCAGAGAACGATGACGGCTCTAAGCTGCGGCCAGCGCGCCTGAGCGGCCCGCCATGCGGCCAGTGCGGCGCGCTGCATGAGTGTGTAACCAGGGATGCCGCAGTCCTCGATTGCGCGCCGATCCAGTTCGCGCACCTGGGCTGCGGAATACAATCGCGCCGCAATGTTTTCCATGCCGCCAGTATAAGTGTCCGCCCCTTCTGAACCCCTCGTGGTACCTCGCGATTGGGCGACGGAAATTCGCGATCGAGCTCGCGCGCTGGGCTTCGCCGATGCCGGCATTGCCAGCCTGGCGCTGGACGACGATCACGCTCATCTGCGTCGCTGGCTCGATGAAGGCCTGCACGGCGGCATGGGCTGGATGGCTGAGCACGCGGCGCTGCGTGCAAACCCCGCGCAGCTGCATCCAGGCACGATCACGGTGATCAGCGTGCGGCTCGACTATCGGCCGTCTGCCGAAGATGCCGACACCGTGCTCGCCGATCCGGAGGCCGCCTACATCTCGCGTTATGCCTTGGGTCGCGATTACCACAAGCTGATGCGCAAGCGGCTCAAGGCGCTCGCCGAACAGCTCACCCAGGCCATCGCGCCGCACGGCTATCGGGTGTTTGCCGACAGCGCGCCGGTGCTCGAGAAAGCGCTGGCCCGCAATGCCGGGCTCGGCTGGATCGGCAAGCACACGCTGGTGCTCAATCGCGAAGCTGGCTCCTGGTTCTTTCTCGGCGAGATCTATACCGATCTGCCGATCGACGCTGTGCCTGCGCAACCGGTCACACCGCGTTGTGGCAGCTGCACGGCCTGCATCGACATCTGCCCGACCCAGGCGATCATCGGCCCGTACCGGCTCGATGCGCGGCGCTGCATTTCCTATCTGACCATCGAGCACCACGGCGACATTCCCGAGGAACTGCGGCCAGCGATCGGCAACCGCATCTTCGGCTGCGACGATTGCCAGCTTGCCTGTCCGTGGAACCGCTACGCGAAGCTCGACGCCACACCGGATTTCGCGCCGCGCCACGGCCTGGACACCGCGCGACTGATCGAGCTGTTTGCCTGGACCGAAGACGAATATCTGAGCCGCACCGAAGGCATGGCCTTGCGCCGCGCCGGCCACCTGCGTTGGCTGCGCAACATCGCGGTGGCGATCGGCAATGCGCTGGCCGATGCCCGGCTGAGCGAAGGCGCGGCTAGCGCGCTCGTCGCCGCACTCGATTCGCGTTCGGCGTTTCCGGATTCAACGGTGCAATCTCATATTCGATGGGCGCTGCAGCGTCGTCCGGCGGCGGGCAGTAGATCGACGGCCCTTGATAGCCACTGATCTTCTGCCGGGTTTCCTCATACGCCGCCTTCAGCGCGGCATCGGTCTCGCCTTTCAAGGCCTGGTCGACCTGCTGCTCCGCAAGATCGACGCAGTGACGCTCCAGCAGCACCAGCGCCAGGTTATTGCGTACCACCGGGTTGCAGGCCTTCAGGCGCAACGATTCGAGATAGGCCTCCTGCGCGCCGGCCCAGTCCTTCTGCGCGTAGCGAGCATTGCCAAGCGCGACCCAGGGCACCACCTGATC
>NZ_CAISIQ010000303.1 GCF_903885465.1 uncultured Nevskia sp. | reverse complement strand
GCAGTGCGGATTGCCGGCCGAATCTAGAGAAGGTCACAACCTTGCCTAGAGGAGCTGTTGCAGTCGCTGCGGCGCGAAGGCCGCAGCGGTCTGCTTGGAAATATTCAGTTCGCGGTGGCGACGGCTTTCGCGTTTTCCGCATCGGCCACGGCCTGCGGCAGCTCGAAGACCCAGAACGAGCCACCCTGCGAGACCGGCTTGGTCAGGTCGGCCATGTCGCCGCCCCAGAGCGACACTGCGCCGCCGTAACCGGAGGCCACGCCGAGGTACTGCTTGCCGCCGTCTTCCCAGGTGATCGGGCAGGACACCACGCCGGAGCCGGTCTGGAACTTCCACAGTTCCTTGCCGCTCTTGGCGTCGAAAGCCTTGAAGTAGCCGTCGCTGGTGCCGGTGAACACCAGATTGCCCTTGGTCGCCAGCGTGCCGGACCACAGCGGCAGCGGTTCCTTCGCTTCCCAGACGATCTGGCCGGTCTTCGGGTCCATCGCCCGCAGCACGCCGACGTGGTCTTCGAACTTGCGCTTGATGCGGAAGCCCTGGCCCAGATACGCAGCACCTTTCTTGTAGGTGATGTTCTCGGTCCAGTAGTCCTCGCTCCAGTCGTTGGAGCCGATGTAGAACAGGCCGGTCTCCGGGCTGTACGACATCGGATTCCAGTTCTTGCCGCCGAGGAAGTTCGGCGTGACCTGGATGGTCTTGCCCTTGTCCTGGCCTTCTTCCGGCTGCGGCGGACGCTGGCCCGGATTCTCGATCGGCCGGCCGGTCTTCAGATCAAAGCCCTTGGCCCAGGAGATGTCCGGCACGAACGGATAGGCGCCGAGCAGCGAGGTCGGCCGGTTGATCTTGCCGCCGCGCTCGGTGAGCTTGTCGGTATCGGTGACGAAGAAGAAACCATTGCGATCGGCATGGGCGCCGGCGCGGATCTTCTTGCCGTCCTTCTCGAGGTCGAACAGGATGATTTCGTTGTTGCCGGAGAAGTCCCAGGCATCGTTCGGCGTGTGCTGGAAGAAGCCCACCGGCTCGCCGTTCGACGGGTCGATGTAGACCTGGCCGGACGTGTACAGCGAATCGCCCGGCGTGCGCTTCCAGGTGTTCCACGGCGCCGGGTTGCCGGTGCCGATGATGATGGTGTTGGTCTTGATGTCGAACGCCGCCGACTGCCAGGGCGCGCCGCCACCGTGGTGCCAGGCTTCGACCTTGGTCTTGCCATCCTTCTCGTTCGGCCAGCTCGGCGCTTTCGGGTCGCCGGTGTAGCTCGAGTCGGCACCATTCAGGCGGCCGCGATGACCTTCCACCAGCGGCCGCATCCAGATTTCCTTGCCGGTCTCCGGATCGCGCGCGTAGAGGCGGCCGACGACGCCGAACTCATCGCCCGAGGAGCCATGGATCAGCAGCATCTTGCCGCTCTTCTGATCCTTGATGATGGTCGGCGCGCCGGTCATCGTGTAGCCGGCCGTGTGGTCTTCGAACTTCTCGAACCAGGCGACTTTGCCGGTCTTGGCGTTGAGCGCCACCAGGCCGGCGTCGAGGGTGCCCATGTAGACCTTGTCGCCGAAGATCGCAGCGCCGCGGTTGACCACGTCGCAGCAGGGACGGATGTCGTCCGGCAGGCGATGCGAATAGGCCCAGAGGCGTTTGCCGGTCTTGGCATCGAGCGCGAACATCCGCGAGTACGAACCGGTGACGTAGATGACGCCGTCATGGAGCAGCGCCTGGCTTTCCTGGCCGCGCTGCTTTTCGTCGCCGAACGAGAACGACCATTTCGGCACCATCGCGGCGACGTTCGTCGCATTGATCTTCTCTGCCGGGCTGTAGCGCTGGGCCTTAACGCCGAAGCCGTACATCAGCACGTTGTCGGTGGTGGCCTGATCGTTCTGGATGTCGTCCCAGGTCACCGCCTTGTCGGCCAGCGCGGGACCGGCAGCAGCCATTGCGATCAGGCTTGCTGCCGAAGCTGCAGTGACCCGCCGCCAAAGGCGTCGAGTCTTGATGGTGTCCGTCATGTCGCTCCTCCTGAAATTTTATCGTGGCGCCGCAAGGCTTGTTGCCATCGGGCACGGCGACTGTAGGAAGCGCGATCTGAGCTTGTCCTGAGATTGGCCTGAGAGGCTTCTCAGGCTTCGGGTGCAGCTTCGTGCCCGGAATCCTGTCCGGCACTCTGGGCAAGGCCGATCCGGCAGCCCTGGCCCCGCACGGTGACGATCTCGGTCTCGCTGCCATGCGCTTTCAGCTTGCGACGCAGATAGCCGAGATAGACATCGACGGTGTTGGTGGTGAGATCGGCGTTGTTGCCCCAGGCGCCATAGAGAATTCGTTCACGGCTGACCACTTCGCCGGCATGGCGGGCGAGATAGAGCAGCAGCTCGAACTCGCGACGCGTCAGGTTGATCACCCGGCCGGCGCAGGTGACTTCGCGGGCGCGAACGTTGATGGCCAGATCGGCGACCACGCGATGACTGCGCTCCGGCCCGGCCGAACCGCGGCGCGCCAGTACCTTGACTCTTGCCAGCAGTTCGTCGAACGCGAATGGCTTGCTGAGGTAGTCATCGGCGCCGTTGCGGAAGCCGTCGAGCTTCTCGTCGAGCGAGTCGCGTGCGGTGAGCATCAGGATCGGAATCATCTGGCCGGCATCGCGCAGATAGCGGGCCAGCGAGCAGCCATCGCCATCGGGCAGCATCAGATCGAGGATCAGCACCGCGTAATCGGCACCGGCCAGTTGCCGCGGCACGCCGCCGATGCCGCGCAGCCATTGCACGCTGAAGCCCTCGGCAGCCAGACCGCGAGTGACGAAGCGGCCGATGCCCGGATCGTCCTCGACCAGCAGCACGCTGTTGTTGAGGCTCGAACCCATCCCGGTGCTCATGCTGAAAACTCCATGTGGACGATCAGTCCGCCGTCGTAGGCGTTGCGCGCGGAAATCACACCTCCGTGTTGTTCCATCACCCAGCGGGCCACGGCAAGGCCGAGGCCGGCGCCGCCGCGTTCGCGGCCGTCATGGGTCTGGTAGTAGGGATCGAAGACCTTCGGCAGCATTTCCGCCGAGATGCCGGGCCCCTGGTCGGCGATCTCGATGGCGTGGCCGGCGGCGCTGATATCGAGCCGCGCGATCACCCGGCCATCCGGCGGCGAGAACTTCACCGCGTTGTCGATCAGCGCCAGGATCGCCTGACGGATCCAGCTGGCATCGCCGTCGATGATCGCCGGCAGGCGCCCGGTTTCCGCTTCGAGGATGACGCTGCTGGAGCGTGCATAAGCTTCGGCGACGGTGGTCGCTTCGCGCAGGCAGTCGCGCAGGCTGATGCGCTCGCGTTCGATCTGCACCCGGCCGTCTTCCGAGCGCGCCAGGCCGATCAGATCATTGAGCCGCCGCCGCAGATAGCCGCTGGTGGCGTGAATGTGCTGCAGCGCCGTTCGATAAAGCTCGGGATCGTCGTCACGGCCGCGCAGTGCCACTTCGGCTTCGCCCATCAGCACGGTCACCGGCGTGCGTAGTTCGTGGCTGATCTTCGAGAAGAACAGCCGTCGGCTGGCGTCGATGGCGCGCAGGCGCTCGCTGGATTCCTCGAGCTGCCGGGTGCGCTCGCGTACCGTCTGTTCGAGCTCCTCGTTGACCCGGGTCAGCCGCTCCTGCTGCTCGGCCAGCTTCTGCGCCATGGCATTGCACTGGCTGGCGAGATCGGCGATCTCCTGCGGCCGCGGCACGTCGATACGGTGGTTCAGATCGCCGGCGGCAAAGCGCTGCACGCCGTCGTGCAGCGTGCGCACCGGCCGCATGATCAGCGCGTGGATCATCACCATCGACAGCACAGCGCCCAGGGCTGCGATGAGGCCCGCCAGCGGCGTGCCCCAGGCCAGCCGCTGACGCAGGCGCTGCATGTCGGCCAGGGTCTGTTCGACTTCTTCGGCTTCATCGGCGGAGACCGCGCGCACCAGGCGATCGATACGTGCGGTATCGGCTCTGACCGTGTCCTCGAAGAACGCCCGTACGGCCGTGGCCGGATCGCTGCGCCGACTGGCGTTGGCCGGCTGGTCGAGATGCCGATGCAGCTGCGCGAACATGGTGCGCATCGCTTCGGCGTTGCGAATCTCGCGGACCCGGTCATCGCGGGTGGCGCCGTGGCGATCGAACTCTTCGTCGATCAGCACCAGCAGCCTGCGGAACAGCACTTCGACCGCTGCGCGATCCGGCTCCGGCAGTTCGCTGGCCGTGCCAGGGCTGGCGAGCGCTTCCATCTCGGCCAGCAGCAGGCGGCCGAACTCGGCTTCCAGACGATTGATGATCGCCAGCTGCTCGTAGGAATTGCGGGCATCGCCGAGGTGATCGCTGGCCCGCTGCACGCTCAAGCTCGCCAGTGCGGCCATCAGCCAGACCAGCGCGATCGCGCCGAGCGCGGCCGCCGCCAGCACCGCGCGCACCGAAACCCGGGATCGACCCACCGGGACCGTCAACACAGAAACTGCAGAGGACATGGCAACTCCGACGTGGCCGGGGTCTGGCCGCCGCGGTGCTGTCGAGTTGTCTCGTCGGCACGGCTGAGCTGCCAGCCCGGGCAGGCGATGTTTATAGGAGGTCGCCGGTGGCGGCGGTATGGGCAAAGGTCCCGGGCCGCGGCGACCAGGCCTGCGCGTCTCCGGCCTCACGCGGCGGGCTAGACTCCGCCGCGTGATCGAGCCTGCCGAACCCTCCGAAGTCATTGCCCGCCTGCCGGTCGTTGCCATCAGCGGCCCGACGGCGGCCGGCAAGAGTGGGCTGGCGATGGCGCTCTGCCAGGCGCTGCCGGAGGGTGGCGAGATCGTCAGCGTCGACTCGGCGCAGATCTATCGCGGCATGGACATCGGCAGTGCCAAGCCCGACTTGGAAGCCCAGGCGCGGGTCCGCCATCACCTGATCGACATCCTCGATCCCGCCGAGCCGTACTCGGCCGCGCGTTTCGCCGACGACGCCCAAGCGGCCATTGCCGATATTCGTCAGCGTGGCCGGATTCCGGTGCTGGTCGGCGGCACCTTGCTCTATCACCGCGCCTTGTTCGAAGGCCTGAACGATCTGCCGCCGGCCGATGCGGCATTGCGTCTGGAACTGGAGTCCGAGCGTCAGCGCATCGGTGTCGAGGCCCAGCACGCGCGGCTCGCCGAAGTCGATTCCGTGACTGCGGCACGTCTGCATCCGAACGACAGCCAGCGGGTGCAGCGGGCGCTGGAAATCCACGCGCTCAGCGGTCGTCCGGCCTCGGCCTGGCATGCCGAGCCCACGGCCGGTGCCGGGGTGCCGGGCACGGTGCTGCGCTTCGCGGTGATGCCACCGGAGAAGGCGCAGTTCGATGCACGCATCGCTGCACGCTTCCAGCAGATGATCGAAGCCGGCTTCGTCGACGAGGTGGCGCGCTTGCGTGCGCGCGGCGATCTGCATCTCGATCTGCCGTCGATGCGAGCGGTTGGCTATCGGCAGATATGGAGTCATCTCGACGGCGATTACAGCCTTGCCGAAGCCGTGAAGCGTGGCGTGATCGCCACCCGGCAATTCGCCAAGCGACAGATGACCTGGCTGCGCAGCGATCGCAGCTGGACTCGACTGGAGATTGACGAAGATAAACAGGAACCTGTGGCGCTGGCCGGGGTCTTGAATGCGGTCGGATCGAGCCAAACACTGGGGAAGCGCTGAGTTGCCTTGGCTTCTGGAGTGATCCGGGGTATCGAGTCAAGGTTCAGTGTTAAACTTTCGATTAATGGCGTGTTGCCGGGCGCCGTCCAAAAAATTCAAAAAAGGTAGCTGACATGTCAAAAGGACAGACTCTGCAGGAGCCATTTCTCAATGAACTGCGCAAGGAGCGGATTCCGGTTTCGATTTATCTCGTCAACGGCATCAAGCTTCAGGGTCAGATCGAATCCTTCGATCAATTCGTGGTGCTGCTGAAGAACACGGTCAGCCAGATGGTCTACAAGCACGCGATCTCGACGATCGTGCCGGCGCGTTCGGTGCGCCTCCCCAACGGTGACGGCGACGACACCCAACCGGCCGGCGTTTGACCAACAATCCACCGCCGTACGCGACTGCCGACCAGACGGCGGCAGGCGCGCAAGCCAAACCCCAGAAAACCGTATTGGTGCATCTGGAGTTTTCGGGCACCGACTTTGATGCCGACCGTGCCGAGTTCATCGAACTCGCGCGCTCGGCTGGCCTCGATGTTGTCGGGGTGATTGGCGGCAAGCGTGATCGTCCCGATGCCGGCACCTACGCCGGTAGCGGCAAGGTCGACGAGATCGCGGTGACGGCAAAGGTCGCCGGTGCCGAACTGATCATCTTCAATCACGATCTGTCCCCGAGCCAGGAACGCAATCTGGAAAAGCGTTTCGAGTGCCGGGTGATCAACCGTGCCGGCTTGATCCTCGACATCTTCGCCCGCCGTGCCCGTTCGCACGAAGGCAAGCTGCAAGTGGAACTGGCGCGCCTGAATCACATGGCGACGCGACTGGTGCGTGGCTGGTCTCATCTTGAACGTCAGAAGGGTGGTATCGGCCTGCGTGGCGGTCCCGGTGAAACCCAGCTAGAAATCGATCGCCGCCTGCTGCGTGGCCGCATGGACACGCTGAAGAAGCAGCTCGAAACGGTGAAGAGTCGTCGCGCCCAGAATCGCCAGGGCCGCGCGAAGTCGGAGATTCCGACGGTGTCGCTGGTCGGCTACACCAATGCCGGCAAATCGACCTTGTTCAACGTGCTGACCGGCGACGCTGCATTCGCCTCGAACCAACTGTTTGCGACGCTCGATACGACGATGCGCAAGGTTGCGCTGCCGAGCGGCGAGACCGCGGTCCTGGCCGACACTGTCGGCTTCATTCGCGATCTGCCGCATGACCTGATCGCTGCGTTCCGCGCCACGCTCGAGGAGTCGCGCGAAGCCGAGCTGCTGGTGCATGTCATCGACGCCGGCGATTCCGAGCGCGGTGCGCGCATCGAGCAGGTCGAAGCCGTGCTCGCCGAGATCGGTGCCGACGAAGTGCCGCGCCTGCAGGTGTTCAACAAGATCGATCTGCGCGAAGGCGAAGAAGCCCGTATCGAATGCGATGCCGAAGGCATTCCGCAGCGCGTGTTCCTGTCGGCGCGCAGCGGTGAAGGCATCGACCTGCTGCGTACGGCAATCGCCGCGCGGCTGTATCCGGATCTCGGCGACGAAGCGGTGGTGCTGCCGGTGAATGCGGCGAAGTTTCGCGCCCAGTTGTTCCAGCTTCATTGCGTGGTTTCGGAAACCATCGACGAGGAAGGCAGTTCGCATCTCGTCGTGCGTCTGCCGTATTCGCGCCTGCAGCGTCTGTGTCGGGAAGCTGGTATCGAGCTGCCGCCGCGCCAAGACCCGGCTGTGCACTAAAATATTGGTATCGATCGCAGTTCGACCGACACCTTCTTATCAAATGGCGGGCGGCCTCAAGGCCACTAGCCCGCTTCACTGGAGCTTCACCTGATGGCTTGGAATGAGCCGGGACCCGGCGGTCGCGATCCGTGGAATTCGAATTCCGGCGGCAAGCGCGGCAACGAAGGCCCACCCGATCTGGACGCGCTGCTGAAGCGCATCAAGGCCAAGTGGTTCGGCCGTGGCGGCGCAGGCCGCACGCCGGGCAGTGGCACGCCGACCCAGATGCCGCCAGGCGCTGCCGGCGTCATCGTCGTGCTGGTGCTGCTGTTCGTCGCCTACCAGAGCTTCTACACGGTGGAAGAGCAGGAGCGCGCGGTGATCACCCGCTTCGGCGCCTATGCCGGTACCACCGAGCCGGGGCCGCACTGGGCCTACTGGCCGTTCGAGCGAGTCGAGAAGCTGCCGTTCACGCAGGTTCGTCAGGTCACCGACCGGGCGACGATGCTGACCCAGGACGAGAACATCGTCGATCTCGAACTGTCGGTGCAGTACCGCGTGTCCTCGGCCGAGGAATACCTGTTCAACGTCGCGTCCCCGGACAAGACCCTGCAGCAGGCGACCAAGGCCGCCTCGCGTGAAGTGGTCGGCCGGTCGACGATGGATTTCATCCTGACCGATGGCCGTCAGGCGGTGGCCGATCAGATCAAGATCGGTCTGCAGGAACGCCTGAACGACTACAAGACCGGACTGATCGTCACCGAAGTGAATCTGCAGCAGGCGCAGCCGCCCGAGCAGGTGCAGGCTGCCTTCGCCGATGCGATCAAGGCGCGTGAAGACAAGGAACGTGTGCAGAACGAAGCCGAGGCCTACGCCAACGATCGCCTGCCGCGTGCTCGCGGTGAAGCGGCTCGCCGCATTGCCGAAGCCACTGCCTACCGCGATCAGACCGTGGCCCGGGCTCAAGGCGACGCGGCCCGTTTCTCGGCGCTGGTCGAGGAGTATCAGAAGGCGCCGCAGATCACCCGCAAGCGCATGTACTTCGATGCCATGTCCGAGGTCTACGCCGGCAGCAGCAAGGTGCTGATCGACATCGACAAGGGCAATCCGGCGTTCTATCTGCCGCTGGAACAGCTGTTGAAGAACGCCCAGAAGAACGCCGACTCGCAGCCTTCCGATTTCAACGCCAGCTCGTCGTCGCGCAATTCGCCGACCCGCAATAGCGCCGACGACGCCGCGCGCTCGCGCGACCGCGCGCGCTGATAAAGCCAGGACAACGATCCCCATGAGCAACCGGCAATCACTGATTCTGGCGGGCATCTTCGCCGCCATGCTGCTGCTGCTGAACAGCATCTACATCGTCGATCAGCGCGAAAAGGCACTGCTGTTCAAGTTCGGCGAAGTGCAGGGCGCGGACTACCAGCCCGGCCTGCATTTCAAGCTGCCGATGATCGAATCGGTCAAGAAGTTCGACAGCCGCGTGCTGACGCTGGACAACCAGACCGAAACCTTCCTGACCGTCGAGAAGAAGAACGTCGAGGTCGATTTCTACGTCAAGTGGCGCATCGCCGACGTCATCAATTACTACCGCGCCACCGGTGGTCAGGATCTGGTCGCCGAGAACCGCCTGGCGACGATCATCAACCCGGGCCTGCGCGCCGAGTTCGGCAGCCGCACGATCCAGCAGGCGATCTCTGGCGAGCGAGGCGAGATCATGGCCGCGCTGGAGAAGACCGCATCGTCGAGAGTCAAGGAACTGGGCATCGAGCTGATCGATGTGCGCATCAAGAGCATCAACCTGCCGCGCGCGGTCAGCGATTCGGTCTACGAGCGCATGCGAGCCGAGCGGACGCGGGTGGCTTCAGACCTGCGGGCCCGCGGCTTCGAAGAGTCCGAGAAGATCAAGGCCGAAGCCGATCGCAGCGCGCTGACCACGATCGCCGATGCCTACCGCGAAGCCGAAAAGCTCAGAGGCGAGGGCGATGCCAAGACTGCCGAGATTTCGGCCAAGGCCTATGGTTCCGATCAGGAGTTCTACGCGTTCTACCGCGCGCTGAACGCCTATCGCGACGCCTTCCGCGATCAGAAGGACGTCATGGTCATCGAGCCGAAGGGCGAGTTCTTCAAGTACCTGAAGCAGAGCGAAGGCAAGTGATTGCCGGCCGCCGCCACACCTGTCCCCGTGTGTGATGGCGGCAGTCCCTGCAATTGATTCACGGGAGCGCCTGATGGCCCCGAGGACGCTCTCTCAACTTTTTCTTGGCGTGACCCTGTCGTGACCAGACTCTGGATGTTGCCGGACGGCGTCGAAGAAGCGCTGCCCAATACCGCGTGGCGGGTCGAAAGCCTGCGGCGTGCACTGCTTGATCATTACCGCTCACAGTCCTATGAGCTGATCCTGCCGCCGTTGATCGAGCATCTCGACACCCTGCTTAGCGGTGCCGGCAGCGATCTCGAAGACCAGACCTTCAAGCTCACCGATCCGGTCGGCGGTCGTCTGCTCGGCCTGCGCGCCGACATGACGCCGCAGGCCACACGGATCGCCGCGCGCCACTTCGCCGACGTGCCGGTGGTGCGCCTCTGCTACCTCGGCACCGTGCTCCGGACGCGGCCGGACAGCCTCGGCGGTTCGCGCGCGCCGCGCCAGGTGGGCTGCGAAGTGTTCGGCGAAGCGAGCCTGACGGCGGATCTTGAAATCCTCCGGTTGATGCTCGACACCCTGCGTCTCGCCGGGATCGGCGACGCGCATATCGATCTCGGCCACGTCGGCATCTATCGCGCGCTGGCCGCGCGTCTGAAGCTTGATGAAGACGACGAGACCGCTGTGTTCGACATCCTGCAGCGCAAGTCCCAGCCGGACCTGCGCGATTTCGCCGCGGCCCGTCAGCTGCCGGCCCAGGCGGCCAGCGGTCTGTCGGCGCTGATGGAGCTGAACGGCGATGTCAGCGTGCTGCAACGCGCGCGGCAGACACTCGATACCAGCGATCCGCAGATCGCCGATGCGCTGTCGGCGCTGGAACAGGCGGCGGCGCATCTTGCGGCACTCGACAATGCTTCACCGCTGCACATCGATCTCGCCGAGCTGCGTGGCTATCGCTACCAGACCGGCCTGGTGTTCGCTGCCTTCGTACCGGGCCACGGCCGCGAAGTGGCACGCGGCGGCCGCTTCGACGACATCGGCGCAGCACGGCCGGCGACCGGTTTCTCGGCCGACGTCAACGAACTGCTGCGGCTTGGCAACAGCGTCTAGCGACATAGAAACAAGGACCACGACCGCTGAACGCGGACGGATAAACAGACGGGGCGTTTCGCTCCATGCGCGCGGGGTCGTCATGACTTGCGCACTTGAATCAGAGGTTGAGAAACAACATGGGTAAATCAGTCGTCGTGATCGGCGCCCAATGGGGCGACGAAGGCAAAGGCAAGATCGTCGACCTGCTGACCGACAAGGTGCAGGCGGTGGTCCGTTTCCAGGGCGGCCACAACGCGGGCCATACGCTGGTGATCAACGGCGTGAAGACCGCGCTGAACCTGATCCCGAGCGGCATCATGCGGCCCGGCGTTGCCTGCCTGATCGGCAACGGCGTGGTGCTGTCGCTGCCGGATCTGATCAAGGAGATCGAGAAGCTCGAGGCGATCAACTGCGAGGTACGCGGCCGCCTGAAGATTTCAGAAGCGGCACCGCTGGTGCTGCCGGTGCATGCCAAGCTTGATCAGGCGCGCGAGCGCGCCCGCGGCGAAGCGAAGATCGGCACCACCGGCAAGGGCATCGGCCCGGCTTACGAGGACAAGGTTGCGCGGCGCGCGATCCGGGTCAGCGATCTGTTCCACCGCGAAGTGCTGGCGGCCAAGCTCGGCGAGCTGATGGCGTACCACAACTTCGTGCTGGTCAATTACTACAAGGAAACGCCGGTCGATTTCCAGACCACGCTCGATGATCTGCTGCGCTACGCCGAAATCATCCGGCCGATGGTTGCCGACGTCACCGAACTGCTGCGTCTGCAGCTCGCCAAGGGCGACAACGTGCTGTTCGAAGGCGCGCAGGGCGCGCTGCTCGACATCGATCACGGCACCTATCCGTACGTGACCTCGTCGAACACCACGGCGGGCGGTGCGGCCACCGGTTCCGGCGTCGGCCCGCGTAACCTCGACTACGTGCTCGGCATCGTCAAGGCTTATGCCACACGCGTCGGTTCGGGCCCGTTCCCGACCGAGCTCGATGACGAGATCGGCCAGCTGATCCGCGAGAAGGGCAAGGAGTTCGGCACCGTCACCGGCCGCCCGCGTCGCTGCGGCTGGTTCGATGCAGTGGCAGCTCGGCGCTCGATCTTCAACAACAGCGTCAGCGGTCTGTGCGTGACCAAGCTCGACGTGCTCGACGGCATGGAAACGGTGCGCATCTGCACCGGCTACACCGCCAACGGCAAGGCGATCGAAACACTGCCGATCGGCGCCGAAGGCTTCATCGATGTGAAGCCGGTCTACGAAGACCTGCCGGGCTGGTCGGAGACGACCTACGGCATCACCAGTTACGACGCGCTGCCTGCCAACGCACGGGCCTATCTGAAGCGCATGGAGGAAGTATCCGGTGCCGAAGTCGCGATCATCTCGACCGGCCCCGACCGCGATCACACGATCGTGTTGCGCAACCCCTTCGGATGAAACAGTGGCTGGTGGTCAGTGACCGGTGGTCAGCAAGAAGCTTTGCTGGCCGTTCGCTGTCACTGACCGCCGACCACCATCCACCAACTATTGAGGTAATGAACGAAGTGACAAAACAAAAAGGCCACCGCGAGGGTGGCCTTGAGATGAAACGACAGCTTTATAAGATGGTGCCGAAGAGAGGACTCGAACCTCCACGGTTTTACCCGCTAGTACCTGAAACTAGTGCGTCTACCAATTCCGCCACCTCGGCTCAGGGCGCGCAGATTAATCAGACCCGGGGGGTCTGTCAATGAAGAAATCGAAAAATAATACGGGTCGTCGCGAACTTGCCGATGACAAGACGCCTGAGATGCCGAAGAAGGCCAAGGCCGGCG
>NZ_CAISIQ010000302.1 GCF_903885465.1 uncultured Nevskia sp. | reverse complement strand
CCCTCGGAGTTATGGGGCTAAAAGCGGCGCTAGTGTAAGAGATTCATGCAGCCTGCTGCCAGCCAATTGGGTGCAGGCATTGCAGGCGTTTGGTAATACGTTTCAGATCATATACATGCCGCCGTTCACGTGAAGCGTTTCGCCAGTCACGTAAGCGGCATCAGAGGATGCCAGAAAGGCCACGGCAGCGGCGATATCGTTGACGGCGCCGAGGCGCTTGATCGCCACCTGCTCGATCAGCGCAGCGCGCTGCTCGTCCTTCAAGCCCTTGGTCATGTCGGTATCGATGAAGCCTGGCGCAACGACGTTGACGGTGATGCCGCGCGAACCGATCTCCCGGGCCAGCGCTTTCGAGAAGCCGATCAGGCCGGCCTTGGCCGCAGCGTAATTGGTCTGGCCGCCGTTGCCCATGGTGCCGACCACCGAACCGATCGAGATGATGCGGCCGGAGCGCGCCTTCATCATGCCCGGCACCACGGCACGGGACAGGCGGAAGACGCTGGACAGATCGGTGTCGATGACTTCGCTCCAGTCGGCGTCCTTCATCCGCAGCAGCAGGCCGTCGCGAGTGACGCCAGCGTTATTGACCAGGATGGCCAGCGGCCCGAACTCCTTGATCGTGGCGCTGACCAGCGCATCGATCGCGGCCGGATCACGGACATCGAGTACGCGGCCTGCCCCGCCCTGCGGCGCCAGATATTCCTCGATCTGCGCGGCACCGGCTGCCGACGTGGCGGTACCGATGACCTTGACGCCTTCTGCCGCCAGACGCTCGGCAATGCCGCGGCCGATGCCGCGGGTCGCGCCGGTGACCAGTGCGACGCTACCGGCGGCGAAGCGGCTTGAGATGGTGATGCTCATGAAAACTCCGTTTATGGATTGAACGAGGCCTGCGCCAGCTGCAGACCTTCGGGATCGCCCAAGGCGATCGAAAGACGGTTGCCGGAGGCTACATCGACGATGCGTTTGTTGATCGTCGCCAGCACCTTGCCAGGGCCGCATTCGAACAGCGCATGACATTCCAGCGCTTCGAGGTTGCGGATCGTCGTCACCCAGCGCACCGGCCGGAACAATTGTTCGATCAGCGCCTTGCGGATGCCGTCGGCATCACTGCGCGGCTGGCCATCGAGGTTATGCAGCACCGGAATCGCCGGCGTGGCGATCGCCACCGTCTTCAAACGCTCGGCCAGCTGCTCGGCCGCGCCGCGCATCATCGAGCAATGCGAAGGCACCGACACCGGAATCGGCATCACCTTGCGAATGCCGAAGGTCTTGCTGTTAGCCACCAGCCAGTCGACAGCGCCCTTGCTGCCAGCAACCACCACTTGACCCGGCGCGTTGTAGTTGGCGGGTTCAAGGATGCCGTCGCCGTCGTAGGCAGCGCAGGCTTTCTCGACGATCTCGTCATCGACGCCGATCACGGCGGCCATCGCGCCGACACCCTGCGGCACGGCGGACTGCATCAGCTCGCCGCGCAGTTCAACCAGCTTCAGCGCGTCGGCGAACTGCAGGGCATCAGCCACCACCAGCGCCGAGTACTCGCCGAGGCTGTGGCCAGCCAGTGCCGTCGGCGGCGGCAGGCAGAGGCTCTGCCAGAGCCGCGCCACGGCAACGCTGGCGGCGAGCAGCGCCGGCTGGGTGCGCTGGGTACGGTTCAGTTCTTCGGCCGGGCCGTTCTTGATCAGCGCGGCAAGATCGTAACCGAGCGCATCGGACGCTTCGGCGAAAGTGGCCTCGATGATCGGGTGAGCAGCAGCAAGAGCGCCGAGCATCCCCACTTCCTGGGAGCCCTGGCCGGGAAACAGCAACGCGTATTTCATGCTTGTCCTGAGGTCTCTAATCGTTCTGGGATCGTTCTGGTCTGCAGCGAATGGTCAGGCCGTTGCCGGACGCGCGGGCCGACGGAAGGCCCCGGTTGCCAGGCCATAGATCACGGCAGCAACCACCCCGTACAGATGCGATTCGGCGACGACCGAGCCGCCGATCAAAGTCTCTTCGGACTTCGGCGCGCCGATCACCATTTCCCACACGATACGCGCCGCAACGAAGCCCAGACAAGCCACTGCGAAACGATCACCTACAAGGATCTGTCGGATGAAGCCGAAAACCAGCAATCCATACGCAAGTCCCGATAGCCCCACGTAATTTTCCAGATTCGGAGTGAACAGATGTAGCCCGAAACAGACGCCGGTGCCGATCACCAGAACCCGCAGCAGCCACTCACCCGGCCGGTTGTTTTCAGGGCACAGAAAAACCAGCAGCGCGAAGCTCAGCACATTGAAAAACCAGTGCCACCAGCCGAGGTGGACGAGGTTGCCGCTGAACAGACGCCACCACTCGCCCGCGCCGACGGCAACACGGTCGTAACGGAGTGCTTCGATCACCGGCTCGCCACCGAGCATCATCAGGCCGGACAGCACTGACAGCAGCAGATACGGCAACCATGCCGAGGGAGCCGTCCAATCGGTCGGGCGAGAGGCCTCTGTTATCATTATTGTCATTGTTGGTACGGCATTATCGTTGTCTTCAACCTTCTTGCGGATCATGAAAACACAGACTCAGAAGCGGACCCAGAAGCGCGCAGTCGGCGGTTTCACGCTGATCGAAATCATGGTCGTCGTCGTGATCATCGGCATCCTCGCCGCCATCGTCGCGCCGAACATCTTCGACCAGCCGGACAAGGCGCGTCAGGTCAAGGCCAAGCAGGACATCGCCGCGATCGAGACCGCGCTCAATCTGTACAAGCTCGACAACTTCAACTATCCGAGCACCCAGCAGGGTCTCGAAGCGCTGGTCGCGCCGCCGCAGGGCGAGCCACCGGCCCGCAACTGGAAACCGGGCGGCTATCTGAAATCGGTGCCGCGCGATCCCTGGCAGAACCCCTACCAGTACCTGAGCCCCGGCGTGAAGGGTGAGATCGACGTGTTCAGCCTCGGCGCAGACAACAAGCCCGGCGGCGATGGCTCGGCCAGCGATATCGGCAACTGGGCTCCGGCTCCGTGATCGAAGGCGCTGCGCGGGCGCTGCCCGCCAGCGCTGCCACGCCAGTGTTGGCTTCATCGCGGCAACGCGGATTCACCTTGCTGGAATTGCTGGCGGTGATCGCGATCATCGGCGTCATGGTCACCTTCGTCAGTCTGTCGATCGGCAATCGCGCGATCGATGATCGGCTCGAAGCCGAATCGAAACGCATCGAACAATTGCTGCGTCTGGCCGAAGACGAGGCGGACCTCAAGGGCATTGCCATCGGCCTCGCCTTCACGCCTGACGGCTATCGTTTCCTGATCGCCTCCTCGGCCTCGAAATGGGACGACTACGCGCAGAGCGGCACCTTCCGCTCGCGGCCGCTGCTGCAACCGTTTTATTCCGAATTGCGCATCGAAGGGCGGCTGGTCCCGCCGATCCAGCCGAAGGAAGCCAAGAGCGGCGGCGAGTCGAAATCCGCGGATGACGATGACAAGAAGGAAGATGAAGCAACCCGGCTCAAGCCCCAGGTTCTGATGTTGCCCGGTGGCCAGATGACGCCGTTCACGCTCGATCTGAAAGCTCCGAATTACCCCGTGTCGATGCGCATCGAAGGCAATCTGCTTGGCCAGGTCACCCGCGAGCGGCGCACGGTCGAGAAAGCGGTGACTCGATGATCGTCTCAAAGCTCCAACGTGGTTTTACCTTGATGGAAATGCTGGTCGCGGTTGCCGTGCTGGCGATCGCGCTCGGCGCCATCATCGGCAACGGTGCCCGCTTCGCGAACAATGCGGCCAGCTTGCGTGACAAGTCGCTGGCGCTGTTCGTCGCCCGCAACCGAATGACCGAAATCGAACTCGGCAAGGCCTGGCCGGCACTCGGCAAGGCCAACGAGGATGTCGAACTCGGCGACGTCAAATGGACCTGGCGGACCGAGGTCAAGACCACCCAGGATCCGGGCCTGCGCCGCATCGACATCCGTGTCGAGAAGAAGAACGACAAGGTCCCCACGGCCTATGTGACCCTGACCGGCTTCCTGTCGAACGTCGGCCGCGAGGCTACGCAGTGAGATCCCAGCGCGGCTTCACCTTGCTGGAACTGATCGTGGTGATCGGCATCTTCGGCGTGTTCGCGACCATGGCTTACGGCGGCCTGAATACGGTGCTCAGCGCGCGCGCCAAGATCGAGGACAACCTCAGCCGCACCGAGGAGTACGACCGCGCCTACATCCGCCTGCGCACCGATTTCCAGAACGCGGCACCGCGCGGCGTGCGCGATAGCACCGGTCAGGAACAGCCGCCGTTCGGTTTCGACAGCTTCGCGCAGCGCATCGAGTTCACCCGCGGCGGCTGGCAGAACCTGCTGTCCTTGCCGCGCTCGACCCTGGAGCGGGTCAGCTACGGCTTGGAAGAATCCGAGTACGTCGACAAGGCGCGCGGCGCGCGGTTCCAGGACAAGCGTCTGGTACGGCGCAGCTGGAACGTGCTCGATCGTGCCGCGCAGACCAAGCCCAGCGAAGTGACGCTGCTCGATCGCATCCAGGAAGCAGAATGGCGCTTCTACGATGCCAACGGCCAGAAGTCCGAAGCCTGGCCGTCGGCCAACGGCAATGCCGGCGTGCCGAATGCCCAGCAGCCGCCACCGACCGCCATCGAACTGACCTTGAAAACGCGCGACTGGGGCAAGCTCCGACTGCTGTTCCGGGTAGGTGCCGAGGGCGCGTCGAAGATGGCCGAGCTGAGCAAGGCCGCGCCGCCGCCACCGCCCGGGAAAGGGCCGGGTGGCACAACAAGCGGAACAACAGCCGGCACGAGCGGCGGTACTACCGGGGGCACTGCCGGCGGCACTAACAGCCCCGGCGGTCTCGACGCAACCGAATGAAGCACCCGCGCGCCATTCGCCGAAAACCCCGAGGCATCGCTCTGATCACGGCGATGTTCGTGGTCGCGCTGTCGACGATCGCCGCCGTCGCGATGTTCGAAAGCTCGAACATCGCGGTGCGCCGAGCCAGCAACCTGATCGAATCGGAAACCGCGCTGTGGTACGCGGACGGCGTCGAATCCTGGGTCAAGGGCATCCTCAAGCTGGATGCCAAGACCAACGAGATCGACTCTCTCGGCGATATCTGGGCGCGGCCGGTCGATTTCCTGCCGATCGACAACGGCACCTTGCGCGGCCGGGTCGAGGATCTGCAGGGCCGTTTCAATCTGAACAATCTGGCGACCAAGGACGTCGCTCAGCTGAAGATCTACCTCGCGCAATTCCAGCTGTTGCTCGATGCGATCGGCGGCGATGCCGCGATCAAGGCCACCGGCCTCGGCAGCGCGATCCGAGACTGGGTCGATGCCGACAACGAGCGCATCGATCTCAATGGCGCCGAGGACAACGAGTACCAAGGCCTCGATCCGCCGTATCGCGCCGCCAACCGGCCGATGCTGAGCGCCTCCGAACTGTTGCAGGTGCGCGGCATGACGCCGGCTTTGTACGCGGCGCTGAAACCGTTTGTCACGGCATTGCCAACCATTGGCACCAAGATCAACGTCAACACGGCCTCGCCGCAGGTACTGTCGACCTTGTCGAAGACCATCGATCGCGTGGCGATGATGAAATTCGTCGAAACGCGGTTGAAGGTCCCGGCCAACACCGCACAGGAAGTACTGAATGGTGGCGCCAACAGTTTCATCGGGCCGGACAACGATCTGAAGCCGGAGAACCAGATCGAGGTGCGCTCGCGCTACTTCCAACTACAGGCCGAAGTGTTCATTGGCAGCGGTCGAGTCTCGCTATACAGTGTCTACTACCGGCCCGACGGTGGCGCAGATCCAGTCGTGATCGCCCACTCAACTGACGCCGACTGATCCCCACCCTACGCTCGCTGCCCGCCCGTCCCTTGCGCGACATCCTCTATATCCGCCTGCGCGATACCGCCCCGGACGCGCCGACCGCGCATGCGCTCGTCGCCTCCGATCCGCTCGATACGAGCCTTGCCAGGCCGGGCGTGCTGGTCCGCGAGCTGCCGCTGGACGAGGTCATCGCCCTCGGCGTCGGCCGCAGGGTGATCGTCTTCGTGCCGGGCGCCGATGTCCGGCTGACCACGGTCTCGGTGCCGGCCCGGCAGCCGGCCAAGGTGCTGCAGGCCGCGCCCTTCGTGCTCGAAGACCAGTTCGCCGAAGACGTCGACACCCTGCATTTCGCGATCGGCAGCCGCTTGCCCGGCGGTGCCTTTCCGATTGCCGTCGTCACTCGCTCGCATGTCGACGACTGGTTGGAGCCATTCAACGCCGCCGGTGTGCGAGTCGGCGCACTGATTCCGGACACCCTGGCTCTGCCGTGGACCGAAGGTGGCCCCTGGAGCGTGCTGCCGGACGCCGGCCAGATGATCGTCCGCAGCGGCCCTTACGCCGGTTTCAGCTGCGTGGCGGAAGATTTCGAATTGCTGCTGGAACTGGCCGAGAACGGCACGCCGGCGAGCCTGCGGGTGCTGGTGGCGCGAAATGACGCCACCGATTACACCCAGTTGCAGCGGCCACTGGATCTGCTGCCGGGCTTCGATCATCCGCTCGAAGCGCTGATTCGCCACTGGCGGCCATCGCAGTCGATCGATCTGCTGCAGGCCGGCTATTCGCAGCGCGATGATCTGAACCGCTACTGGCGTCCCTGGCTGCTGGCCGCGCAGCTGGCGGCAGTGGCGCTGCTGCTCGGCATCGGCCTGAACGTCGCCGAATCGCAGCGCCTGAAGCGCGAAGTTGCCGCCCTGCAGACCGCCAACGAAGAAACCTTTCACCGCCTGTTTCCGCGCGAAACCAAGATCATCAACCTCGAAGCCCAGGTCGACCAGCAGCTGCGCCTGCTCAACGGTGCCGGCAACGGCGGTGGCCTGTTCGAGCTGATGCAATCGGCCTCCAGCGGCCTGGCCGAGAATCCGGGCCTGAGCCTGAAGAACGTGCAGTTCCGCGATGGCGCGCTGTTCCTGGATCTGTCCGGCAGCGATCTGCAGGTGCTCGAGCGCCTGCGCGCCTGGTACGGCAGTCATCCGGGCGCCAGGCTCGATGTCGAATCCGCGGACTCCAACGAGAACGGCGTGCAGATTCGCCTGAAACTCAGCCCGGTGGCCGCATGAGCGCCGCACTTCGTCAGAAGGTTGCCGACGCCCGCGCCCAGATCGCCGGGCAGACCGCACCGTACCGTGCGCGCTACGAAGCGCTGCAGCCGCGCGAGCAGACCCTGGTCAGCATCGCTGCCGCCATGGTGATCGCCGCCCTGCTCTATTCGGCGATCTGGCAGCCGATCGCCCGCCATCGCCAGCAGCTGGCCAGCGAACTGGAATCAGCTCGCACGCTTGCTACCCGCCTGGCGCAGGCCGAAGTCGATCAACGCTTTGCCGCGCCGCAGTCGGGACCGATCGTCGGCAGCGACGTTTCGCTGCTGACCGCCGTCGATCAGGCTTCGAAGAACGGCACCCTGAAGAAGCCGCCGGCGCGTCTGCAGCCGGATGGCGAGAACCAGGCGCGCATCTGGTTCGAGGATGTCGAGTTCGATGTACTGCTGCGCTGGATGAACGAACTGCAGACCCGTTACGGCGTGCGCATCGAGGTTGCCGATATCGAGCGCCAGCCGACACCGGGCCTGGTCAACGCCCGCCTCGCCGTGATCCGCGCGCCATGAAGACCCGCAGCTTGCTGTGGGTCGGCATCGGCAGCTTTATCGCCTTCCTGATCGCGACCGCGCCGATCGCTTCGATCTATCCGCGCATCGCGCCGCCTGGCTCGCCGCTGCAGCTGACCGGCCTGTCCGGCTCGGTATTCTCCGGCTCGGCCGGCTCGCTCAGTTATCAGGGCCGCAGCCTCGCCAAACCGCTGAACTGGACGTTCAGCCCGCTGGCGCTGATCGCCGCCCGGCTGGGCTTCCATATAAACGGTTCGGTCGATGGCCTGCTGTTCGACGGTCATGTGTCGCGCACGCTTGGCGGCAACATCGTGGTCAGTTCACTGGCGGCCAGCGGTGGATTGAAAGGTTTGCTGGCGCTCAGTGGCGATGCGCAACTGCCGATCGACGGCGATGTCGGCGTCAAGCTCGAGGAGCTGATCCTGGTCGAGAAATTCCCCAAGCAGGCCAGCGCCGATATCGACATCGTCCGCCTGCGCTGGACACTGGGCCGCAATCCGCTGGTGCTCGGCGATTTCAAGATGGTGGTGACTACCGAAGCCGGCGTGATCGTCGCCAAGGTATCGCCCACCGGCGGGCCGCTCGATGTCGGCGGCGAACTGCGCTTGAACACCGATCGCAGCTACGAGATCGATCTCAAGGTGAAAGCCAAGCCGGAGGCCGAGCCGGCCGTGCAGAATCTGGTTCGCACGCTCGGCCAGCCCGACACGCAGGGCTATTACCGGATCAAGTCGCGCGCGCAGCTTTAAGCCGCGCCGATTTCTCATGGCATCCGCACATCACATCACCGTCGCCTGCGTCGTTGAACGCGATGGCCGCTTCCTGTTCGTCGAAGAACAGGTCAACGAGCATCTGGTGCTGAATCAGCCGAGCGGCCACTGGGAACCCGGCGAGACGCTGATCGAAGGCGCGGTGCGTGAAGCGCTGGAAGAAACCGGTTGGGATGTGCGGCCAACTGCGCTGCTCGGTATCTACGAATACGAGCCGCCGGAGCTGGGCTACGGTTTCCTGCGTTTCGCCTTTCTTGCCGAACCGCTGCAGCACCATCCAGAGCGGACGCTCGACGATGGCATTGCCCGCGCGATCTGGCTGACGCCGGACGAACTGCGTGCGGCCGCGGACCGGCATCGCAGCCCGATGGTCCAGCGCGGTATCGACGATGCCCTCGCCGGTCAGCGTTTTCCGCTGACGATGCTGGCGCATCTGAGCCCGGCGCTGTTGCGCCCATCGTGAGCGGCGAGCACGTCGTCGTCGGCCTTTCGGGCGGCGTCGATTCGGCGGTCACCGCCTGGTTGCTGCGCGAACAGGGCTATCGGGTTTCCGGCTTGTTCATGGTCAACTGGACCGAGGACGAAGCCGGCTATTGCACTTCAGCCGAGGACTTCCAGTCCGCCCGCGCGGTCGCCGAGGAGCTGGGTATTCCGCTGCATCGAGTCGACTTCTCAGTCGAGTATCGCCAGCGGGTGTTCGATCTGTTCCTCGCCGGCTATCAAGCCGGCAAGACGCCGAATCCGGATCTGCTCTGCAACCGGGAAGTGAAGTTCCAGCCGTTCCGCGAGCACGCTTTAAGGCTCGGTGCGGACTGGGTGGCGACCGGTCATTACGCGCGAGTCCAGCACGGTGCCGACGGCCCTCGCCTGCTACGTGCCGTCGATGACAACAAGGACCAGACCTATTTTCTGGCCGCGGTCGCCCGCGAGCATTTCGAGCGCGTGCTGTTTCCGCTCGGTGGACTGACCAAGCCGGAAGTTCGTGCGCTGGCGCAACAGGCCGGTCTGCCGAATCACGCCCGCAAGGATTCCACTGGCATCTGCTTCATCGGCGAGCGCGAATTTCGCGAGTTCCTGAGCCAGCACCTCAAGCCGCAGCCCGGCGTCATCGAGGACGATGCTGGCGCGGTCATCGGTCGGCATCAGGGATTGGCCTTCCACACCCTCGGCCAGCGCAAGGGGCTGGCAATCGGCGGCGTGCGCGGTGCCAGGGAAGCGCCGTGGTATGTGATCACGAAAGACGCCGCGCGCAACGTGCTGACGGTGTCGCAGGACAGCGAGCATCCGCAGCTGATGACGACGCTGATCGCCACCGACCACTTCCACTGGATACGAAAGCACGAACCGATGCCTGCGCGCTTGAGCGCGCGCATCCGCCATCGTCAGAGCCTACAGGCTTGCCACATCGCGAGCCACGATGGCCCGCGCGTGGTGTTCGGTTTCGAGCAGCCGCAGCGTGCCGCCGTGCCGGGTCAGTACCTGGTGCTGTACGACGGCGAGGAATGCCTCGGCAGCGGCGAGATCAGCGCTTGCGCTGCCGAGTGATCCAAACGTTCCGGCCTACGCTCAGGTGGCCGGCAGGGTCAGCTGGGTGATGATGCCGGGACGCAGCTCATCCCAGATATCGAGGCCAGTCACCGTGCCGTTGACGATGTCGCCCTGAAGCAGCAGGACCGCGCCGTAACCGAGTGCTACATCGAGCCACGGCATGGTGCCGAACAAACCCGGATCGCTCCACTCCGGACCATTGCTGCCCGGATGCTTGCGCGGCGCGCTCAGGAAAACGCCGAGGCCGTAGCCAGGATAGTCGCTGCGCCGGAGCAGCGGAAACGGCGAATAGATGGTCCGCAGTCCAACGGTCTGATCGGTGAGGACCTGCGTGACCATTGCCGAGGACAGCACCCGGTTGCCGTTGTAGACACCATCGTTCAGCAGCAGACGCAGGAATTCGCCGTACTCCGAGGCGATCGAAGCGCCGCCACCAGCGATGCGCGGATTGATCACCGCGGCCGGATCGCCATAGGTGAAACGGCTCAGGCCCAGCGGACCCGCCAGGCGAGCCTGGAAAAAGTCCTGCCAGTTCTGGTTGGCGATCAGCGTGGCGATGTAGCCGGCGACCTGGAAATCGATGCCGCCGTAGTTGAATGCAGTCCCCGGCGCCGAAGCGAGGTCGACGCGGGCGATCCTCTGCGCACATTCACGCAGGCTGACACCGGTTTCATCGGTGATGCAGGCCGGCTGTGCGGCATCGTCAAGGCCCGGCAGACCCGAGGTATGGGCGAGCAGCATGCGCATGGTGATCAGGCCCTTGTCGGTAGGCCAGTCGAACGAGGGGTCAAGCGCCAGATACTGGCCAACCGGCGTATCGAGCGCGATCTCGCCGCGGTCGACCATGGTCAGGATCGCCATCACCGAGGGCAGCTTGGTCGCCGAGGCGAGCAGCACCAGCTGATCGGCCGGGATGTCACCGCCAGCCTGGGCGAACAGCGGGCCGGTGCGATCGAACAGCCCGAAGCTGTAGCCGCTGACCTGCCCGGTGCCGGTGCCAATCGTCCCGTTCAAGGTTGTCGCCGTGCCGCTCCAGTCATAGGCGCGCAGATTGGCGGGAACCGTGGTGGTGCCGCTGCGGTTGCTCGCCTGCAGCGCGAGACGCGTGGTACCAGCGGGAACCACGAAGCTGGTGCTGGTCTTGCCGCTGACATCGATCGAGCCGGGCAGGATCAGCAGGCTGGTGGCGCCGGTGACGCTCCAGTTCAGCTGCACCGTGCGACCCGCGTTGGTCGTCGACGGCGAGACGGTGAACGAT
>NZ_CAISIQ010000301.1 GCF_903885465.1 uncultured Nevskia sp. | reverse complement strand
GCGGCCAGCAGGATCACGCCGACTGACAGGAACGCGGCAATGCGCGCCAGGGTGCCGGTGCCGGCGGTATCGACGGCAAACAGCTTGATCGCGACGATCACCATCAGCGCCGCACCGGCCAGCCACAGGCCGCGATGGATCCGCCGCGCCGCCAGCCACATCGCGCCGAAGCCGAGCACGCTCCAGACCACCGACCAGGTCGCCTGCAGCAAGGCCGAATCGAGCATGCCCTGGAAGCCCAGCGGCGTGCCGAGGCTGTAGTGCAGGCCTCGGGCGATGGCGCCGTTCAGCCAGACGAAGGCGGTTGCCGCCACGGCCACCGGCATCAGCCAGGGCTGGTCCAGCCGAGCCAGCCACTGCCAGTCCTCGACCCGGCGCTGACGCCAGAACATCAGCAGCGCCGCGGCGATCGCCAGCACGCTGAGGTCCAGAGGATTAAGCAGCGGCAGGGTCATCAGCGGGGCGGCGCTGCCGCGGCTTACTAGACTGGTCACCGGCACCCAGCCGAGCAGCCAGATCGCCAGAGGCAGGGACACGCCGAGCGCATACAGACGGCGATCACGCGCCACCGGCCAGCGCGCGGCGAACACCGTGAACAGGCCCAGCGCGAACGCTGGCACCAAGCCCCAGGCCAGCACCGGCCAGTCGCCGCCGAATTGGGTGCGCAGATGCCAGCCCAGTTCGAGGCTGGCGAGCCAGGTCTTCAGCAGCGCCGGAATGATGTGCGCGGGCCATTCCTGGATCGGCATCGGTGTCGCCGGCGCATAGCGCTCGCTGCGCCAGAGCAGGACGTAGTGCGTGCTCAGCAAGGCGAACCAGCCGAACACGCCACCCTGACCCGACGGCCGCTCGACAAGTGCCGCGATCAAGCCAATGCCGGCGAACAGCAGAAAGCTCAGCTGCGACAAGCGCGCGAGCCACGGCCAGGCCAGACGCTGGGCCAGCACGGCAAGCGCCGCAGCGGTCAACGCGCCAGCCGCCAGCGCCAGGCCGATGAAGTACTCGCCGGCCGAGTGGTCGATCTGCATAAACAATGCAAATAGCCACCAGCCCAACGCCCAGACCGCCGCAAGATCGGCGACGCGCTTTTCGAGACGCCAAGCAGCGCCGGACAAGCGCAGCCAATGGCCGCTGGCGATCGCCGAAACCGCCAGCAGGACCGCGCCCGGTACGCCGACTTCGAGCCAGCCGCTGCTGGCCGGACTGTCGAGGATGCCGATCACCAGCGATCCACCGGCCAGCAGTTGCACGATCACGCCGAAGGCCCGCGCGCGGAACTGCTGCTGACGCAGGCCGAGCCAGACCGCGCCGGCGCCTTCCAGCGCCCAGGTGGCCGAGGTGGCCTGCTCGTCGAAATACAGCGGCACCGCCAAGCTCAGCAGCACCACGCCGATCGCGATGAAGGCCTGCGCGGTGATTCGCCAGTAATCGCGGCGCGCGCTGAGCAGCGCGGCCGCAGTGATCAGATAGAACAGACCGAAGCCGGCAGCGCTGGCAGCCAGGCCTTGCTCGATGTCGGCAACCAGACTCGCCTGCAGGGACAGCACCACCGCCGGCAAGCCAAAGGTCAGCGTGCCGGAGACGAGGCCGGCACGACGCTCGCTACGTGCCGACAGCACGGTGACGAACACGTAGAGCACGAAGAACAGCAGCAGAAAGAACTCGACGCTGGCGAACCATTCGGCGCGGTAGGTCGTGACTCGCCACAAGGACGTGATCACGAAAGTGAACACGAAGCCGAGCAGGTTCAGACCATTCCAGCCCCGGAACGCGGCGATCACGAAGACGCCGAGATTGAGCACCGTGTAATAGCCGAACAGGCTGATGTGGCTGCCATCGCCGCCAAGCAGCAAGGGCGCTGCGAAGCCGCCGGCGAAACCGATGACCGCCAGCGGCAGCGCGTTCTGACGCACCGCCAACAGCGCCGAACTGGCCGCGACCAGCACCAGCAGCGCGAACGCCGGCGTCGGTGCCAGCAAGTGATAGAGCCGGAGCGCGGCAAGCACGGTCAGATACAGCAGCGCCAGACCGCCGCCCTGCAAGGTCAGCGCGTAGCTGGCGACCCGCTCATGCAGACGCCAGCCGACAACCACCATCGCCAGCGCCGCCAGCGACAGACCTGCAAGCCGCAGCTCGACCGGCAGATAACCGGTTTCCGCCGCGAAGCGAATCAGATAGACCGCGCCGACGAAGGTGATCAGCACGCCGAGCCGGGCCAGCGGATTGCCGCCTCGGGCCCAGTCGGAAACTTTTTCGATCAAGCGATCGAAGGTCGATGGCGCTGCGTGTGCCGGCGTTGACGGCGCTGACGCAGCCGTAGAAAAGGTCGCTGGCGCCTCGCTCCAGCCTGGCGATTCGCGACGCAGTGGCGTCGCCTCCAGCGATGGCTCCACCTCTGCTGCCGCTGGAGTCACCGAAGAAACTACGCCCGTCGCGAGCCTTGCACTCAGCTCACGCAGCTCCTGCTGCAGCTCGCGCAGACGACCGAACAGATAGCCACTGAAAGCGCCAAGCCAGAAGCCGCCGATGTTGTCGAGCACATAGGCGGCGATGGCGCCGAACAGCAGCACCCAGACGATGGTGAGACTCGAGCGCGACGAGGCGGTGGGCAGGTTCACGCTCGCAGCGTAGCCGCGATCAGCGGCTGGCGGCGACTGCCTCCGGCGGCATCCAGGCCCGCGACTCGCGGCCTGCGACGATCGCGGCGAAGACCAGTTCGATGCGATGGCCCGCACCGTTCTTCTCGTTGCGCGTTTCGGCGCGCAAACGGCCACCGGGCACATCCTGCTCGGCGAGATAGGAGGCGATCGCCGTGGCACGTCGCTCGCTCAGGCTCGCGTCTTCCGCACGCTCGGCATGGCCGATCACGTGGATGACCCAGGGTCCGGCACTCGCATTGCCGCCACGTGCCGCCTTGGCGAGTTCGGACAACGGCAGCAGCAGTTCCGGCCGCAACTGCGCGCTGCCAGTTTCGAAGGCACGATCAGCGTCGAACACGACCCGCATGGCCCGATCACGCTCAGGCACCAGGCGCCAGCTGCCGGATGAAGCACCGAGCTTCGCTTTCAGTTCGGCATTGAACGTGGTCAGCACTGCCGCAAGCTGCGCCGGTGGCAAGGCACCGGCCACCGCATAAGCCTCGGACGGTGAATCGGCGCCTGCCAAGGGCACCGGCGCGCCATCTTGCGCAGGCACGATCGGCGCGGACTCCGGTGGCGAGCCCGCGCAGGCCGCGAGCCCCAGCAGCAGCGCTGCGAGGCTTGCGCGAATGAGCCTTCGCTTCACCGACGCTTTCTCCCGCGGCCGCCGCCGTTGCGGCCACCGTCCTTGTCACCGCCACGGCCATTGTCTCGGCCGCCGTCATGTCCGCCGCCATCCTTCTGGCCGCCGGACTTGCCGCCCTGCTCGACGATCTCGAGATCGATCTTGCGTTCGTCGAGGCTGACCCGGACCACCTTGACGCGGATCTTCTGGCCCAGCGCATAGACGGTCTTCGAGCGGCTGCCGACCAGGCGCTGATGCTTGGCTTCGAACTCGTAGAAATCGCCCTTCAGCTGCGACACATGGAGCATGCCTTCGATGTACAGGCCGGTCAGTTCGACGAACAGGCCGAACGGCGCGACGCTGGCAACGATGCCGTCGAAGTCCTCACCAACCCGGTGGCGCATGAACTCGCACTTGAGCCAGGTGTTGACGTCGCGGGTGGCGTCGTCGGCACGGCGCTCGGCCATCGAGCAATGCGCGCCCAGCGCTTCCATCTGCTGCACCGAGTAGGTGAAGGTCTTCGGCTTGCCCTTGGCGATCACGTGCTTGATCGCCCGGTGCAGCAGCAGATCGGGATAGCGGCGGATCGGGCTGGTGAAGTGCGCGTAATGGGTCAGCGCCAGGCCGAAGTGACCATCGTTGGCCGGCTGGTAGCGAGCTTGCATCAGCGACCGCAGCATCACCGTCTGGATCAGGCTGGCGTCCTCGCGGCCCTTGACGCTGGCGAGCAAGGTTGCGTAGTCCTTGGCGACCGGCGAATCACCGCCACCGAGCCGCAGTGCGCGGCCAGCGAGGAACTCGCGGAGGATCGCCACCTTGTCGCCATCCGGCGGTGCGTGAACGCGGAACAGCGACGGCATCTTGTGCTTATCGACCAGCAGCGCGCCCTGTACGTTCGCCGCGATCATGCATTCCTCGATCAGGCGATGCGCGACATTGCGCTGCACCGGCACGATCTTTTCGATCTTGCGGCCTTCGCCGAAGACGATCTTGGTTTCGGTGCCTTCGAAGTCGATCGCGCCACGCGCTTCACGTGCCGCGAACAGTGCTTCGAACACTTCACGCAGAGTGTTCAGCGGTGCCAGCAGTTCCGGCTGCGCCTTCGCCTGCTCGCATTCCGGGTCGGCCAGCATCGCGGCGACGTCGTCATAGATCAGGCGCGCCTTCGAGCGCATCACCGCCGGATAGAACTTGGACTTCGAGACTTCGCCGTCCTTGGCCACGCGCATCTCGCAGACCATGCACAGGCGATCGACCTTCGGGTTCAGCGAGCACAGGCCGTTCGACAGCGCTTCCGGCAGCATCGGGATGACGTTGTTCGGGAAGTACACCGAGGTGCCGCGTTCGGTCGCTTCGGCATCGAGTGCCGAGCCCACGGTGACGTAGGACGACACGTCGGCAATAGCCACCCACAGCTTCCAGCCGCCGCCACGCCAGCCCTTGACTGCTTCGGCATAGACCGCGTCATCGAAGTCGCGGGCATCGGCGCCGTCGATGGTCATCAGGCCGAGTTCACGCAGATCTTCGCGATCGCCCCATTGCGCCGGCGTCACTACCGGGCCATAGGCTTCGGCTTCGGCTTCGACGCCCTGCGGCCATTCGAACGGCAGCTTGTGGGCGCGGATCGCCGCGGCAATCTCCATGCCCGGTGCCATGTGGTCGCCAAGGATCTCGACGATGCGGCCGACCGGCATGGTCCGATCGCCCGGAGGCGCGGTGAGTTCGGCGACCACCATCTGGCCCGGCTTGGCACCGCCGAGTTCAGTCGACGGCACCACCAGCTCCGGATGCTTCGGGTTGCTCGGGATCACCGTGAAGATGCCGCCGCCGCCGATGCTCGAGGCATGCAGACGACCGACGACCTGCGAGGTGCCACGTTCGAGCACATCGACCAGCGAGCCTTCGCGGCGACCGCGGGCATCGGTGCCGGTGACGCGCACGCGCACCCGGTCGCCATTCATCAGGCTGTTCATCTGGCGCGGCGACAGGAACACGTCGCCGGACTTGTCGCCATGGGCGCTGCCATCGGGCTGGACGAAGCCATAGCCATCGCGATGGGCGAGCACCTTGCCGTCGACGAGGATGCCGGAGCGCGGCACTGCTTCGATGGTCTGACCGTCGTCGGTCAGCACGGCGCGATAGGCACCGCGACGATCGGCAGCCGTGAGCTGGCCTTCGCGGGCCATCGCCACCAGACGCTTGGTGAACGCTTCCTGCTCGTTGAGTTTCTTCAGGCCGAAGTGGGCGATCAGTTCGTCGAGCGTCATCGGCTCGGCGGATTCGACCAGCGTCTTCAGGATGTGATTGCGGCTTGGCAGCGGGCTGG